>JAISSE010000036.1 GCA_031273285.1 Prevotellaceae bacterium | reverse complement strand
TATTTACACTCAAACCGGTGTTCAAAATGCTTATGCCGGCTCCCGCCAATCGCTCGTTTTCGGAATTAACTACTTTTCCACGTATGGTAACATCCTGAGCATATACATTGATTTGCAGGGAAACCATCACCATAATCCATAAAAAGTAAAACAAACGACCCATAATAAATTTCTATTTTAAAAAGGTTATACAAAACTAAGCGCCAAATGTACGCCGAAAACAGGTCTCACTCCAAATTATTGTGATCAAAAAGGAAATAATCGTGATAAACACGAATAATCGGCTGCTGAACACGAATAATTATCCGGGTCGGCAAGGCATTTTGCCCGATATTTTTCTTCTTTTGCGCAATTTTAGTTCGAAATTGATAATAGCTCTAAATATCGGCAAATATTTCGTGCAGGACGCTTAAAGATTTTATTCCGAACGTATAATCGAATCGGCATGAATAAAAATCGAGCATGCGGTTTGCGAAATTTATCCGCTGTTCTCCGGTGAGTTTCAATTCGTTCAGTTGATTGGCGGGTAACTCCAGCAAACGGGCGAGTATCGCGGTATTGTCTTTGTCGAAGAATTGAGGATGAAGCGGTTTTATGAAAACGAACTTACAGTATTTTATGTCGAAATAATCGTAGCCGTTTTGGTTTGCCGAAATCGAAAATCCCATGTGTTTGGACAGTTGTACCATAAAATGCAGATGGAAATTCGAGACGCCGTCGTGAAGCATGTCGAGCAGACAAATTGATTTACTGACAAATCCGAACAGCGAAAGCGAGGAATCTTCTTCTTTCAGGATTTTATACAGAAATTCGCCGATAAACATTGCGATTGAACTTTTCCTGACGTCGGTGGATATTTCGGGCAGTGGCGGCGACAGAACAAATTCTTTAAGATACTGTATTTCCGCATTTTTCCGCCCGTAAGTTTCAAATTCGATTAATGAAAGCGGAGACAGGCGGTTGCCTTTTTTTTGACGGTTCAGGATATAGGTTTTTCTGCCTTTCTCGTCCGTATACAGATAAACAATATCCTGATTATCCGTATATTTTATTCCGCTTAGTACCACGCCTTTCATTTTCGTCGAATCGCAAAACAACGAAAGGTTGCGTAAAGCAACCTTTCTCCATTAAATTTTTCCAGTAAAAATCATTTAAAATTTTATCATGAAGTAATTTGAATTCAATAGTGCACTTCATCGGACACTGTCAATTTTTTGCGTCCTCTTGCTCTGCGGGCAGCCAAAACCCGTCTACCGTTGGGAGTTGACATCCTCTCGCGAAAACCGTGCTTGTTTACTCTTTTCCTGTTTGACGGCTGATATGTCCTTTTCATCGTTCTATATTTTAACTAAATTAATATTTCAAAACCGGGTGCAAAGATATAAAAAAATTTATTTTCACGCCAAACAATTGATGAAATTTATTTCAAAAATATCTTTAAAATGTTGTAGTACAACAGTTTTAATTTCGTCAATATTTATTGTTTTACCTGTTTCTTTTTCCATTGACGCGACCCCTTTGTCGACAAAACCGCACGGATTGATGTAATTGAAATAGTTCAAATCGGTGTTTACATTCAAGGCGAATCCGTGCATTGTTACGGATTGGGAACATCTGACGCCGATTGCGCAGATCTTGCGCGCCCGTGGCGTGCCGGTATCCAGCCAGACGCCGGTAGCCCTTTCCATGCGTTCGCCTTTAAGTCCGTATCCGGCAATTGTGCGGATTACAACTTCTTCCAGACGGCGGACATACTCTTTTACGCCCGTCCTGAAATCGTTCAGACAGAAAATCGGATACGCAACCAGCTGCCCGGGACCGTGATAGGTAATATCTCCGCCTCTGTCCGCTTTTATCAGTTCCGCATTTTTTGCTTTCAGCTGAATCGTATCCATGAGCATATTTGCCTGATTTCCGTTTCTGCCAAGCGTATATACATGAGGATGTTCCACAAGCAGCAGATAATTTAATCCGGTTTTACCGTCCTGCTTTTCTTTCTTCAGTTTTTCCATCAGGAAACCCTGTTTTTGCCAGGCATCCCGATAGTTCATCGTTCCCAAATCCATGTATTCCACCTCAATCATTGATATTGTGTTTTTACGTGCCGTTCCGCATGATAGCTGCTTCTAACCAGGGGAGCGCTTTCGCAGTGAGCAAATCCCTTTTCCCTGCATATCCGCTGATATTCGGCGAATATTTCGGGATGTATGTATTCCGAGACCTCAATATTGGCTTTCGATGGCTGAAGATATTGACCCAAAGTCATCACCGAGCATCCCGCTTCCAGCAGGTCGTCCATGGTTTCGATAATTTCGTCGCGTGTTTCCCCCAGCCCCAGCATGATACCCGATTTTGCGACAATGCCGTAATCGGCTATTTGCCTGATTACTGCCAGCGATGTATCGTAGGTTGCCCGACTGCGTACGCTTTTGGACAGGCGGCGGACGGTTTCGAGATTGTGCGAGACTACTTCCGGACGTGTTTCCAGAATCAAGTGTATCAGCTCCTTCCGTCCCTGAAAATCCGGTATCAGGACTTCCATCGTCGTGTCCGGATTTTTCGCTTTTACGGCTCGAACAACCTTCACCCACTGCGATGCGCCCAAATCGCTCAAATCATCGCGGTCGACGGAAGTAATCACGGCATGTTTCAGATGCATCAGGCTCACCGAATCGGCAATATTTTCGGGTTCGTCGGGGTCTAAAGGCGCCGGTCGTCCTGTTTTCACATTGCAAAACTTACAGGCTCGCGTACAAATATCTCCGCAAATCATAAAAGTCGCCGTACCGCATCCCCAACATTCACTGCGATTGGGACATAACCCGCTGCTGCAAATCGTATGCAGGTGATGTCTGTTTATCGCCGAAATGTTGTTTTGCGGTAATTTTACTTTCAACCATTCGGGTTTTCTTCTGTGAATCATCATGTTATTTGATTAATTGAAGCATGATTTCGTCTTCTCTTCCGTTCGGCGTACTGTTCCAGCTTTTTTTAAGACCGCACTGCCGGAATCCGGCTTTTTCGAGACATTTGATGCTGTTCCGATTGTTTACGGAAATATTGCAGTACAGAACGCTTATATTCAGTATGGTGAACGCATATTCAATCAGCATGTCCAGCGCTTCGGAAGCATATCCTTTTTTTCTGTTTTCGGAGGAATAAATCAGTATTCCCAGCCCCGCCCTGGCGTGAATCGGGTTAAAATCGAATAAATCCACCGTTCCGACAGTGTTGTAGTCTCCGTTTTGTTTGCAGTCTATCATCAGGCGCAATTGCCTGTTTGCGAAGATGTCGCCCTCCGAAAGGATATATTTTTCGAGTTCGAACCGCGAATAGGGCGTAATGCTTTCGCCGACAGTCCATGTCTTCGGATTGTTTTCCCAAAGATACAGTAAATCAATGTCCGACGGTTCTATTGCCCTAAGTCTTATCGTATCGCTTTCAAGTTTCATCGTATCCGAATTGTTTACAATTTTTTTTGAATAAAAATAAATTCACAGTCCAAAAGTACATACTATTTTTATAATAT
>JAISSE010000216.1 GCA_031273285.1 Prevotellaceae bacterium | reverse complement strand
CTCCGCCGTTCATCGTTTACAGTTCATCGTTTACAGTTCATACATCCCTTTTCCGCTCGAAAAATACTTCATGAATTGGGACCGCTCATACAGTTCGGGACTGGCTATTTTCGAATAATTCAGTTTGCCCCTGAAATCGTCGACGGAATCGAACCCATGTTTGTCCGCCCATTCGGCTATGAACCTGTTCACTTCGGCGACATAAGCGGGTCCGTTCCGGTATAATGCGGAAACCGTCTGGACGGTTTGCGCACCTGCAAGCAATTGTTTCACAGCGGCTGTTCCATCCCAAACACCCGTCGATGCCGATATTTGCATTTGCGGAATTTCTGCCGAAACGATGGCGACCCATCTCAGAACCTGTCGCAAATCGGACGGGTTGCTGAACACCTCGCCGGAAACGAGTTCCGGTTTGTCGATGTTTATGCCCGGCTCGTAAAATTTGTTGAACATGGTTACACCCTTGACTTTGCGCAGATACAGCTCCCACACAACGTTGAGCAAGTTCGTAAACACCGGTCCGATTTTCACGGATACGGGGATGTTTATTGCCGAAACAACTTCGTTTGCAACATCATAATAGGCACTTTCGTATTTGCCGCCTTTCTGTTCCTTGTTCAGCGGCAGGAAAAACATGTTGAGTTCCAGGGCATCCGCGCCGGCGCTTTCTATCAGTTTGGTGAAGTTAATCCATTCCCGCGAAGATATGCACGACACGCTTGCGATAACGGGCACACCCGTTTTCCTGACTTTCCCGATATATTCCAGATACTTGTCCAGCGAATTGTTTTTGGTATAAGCAAGAATATAATCCGTTGCTTCGGGATAGTTTCCTGTTTCCGACTCCATTGTCCACGCTTTTTTGTTTATTTCCTCTTCGAAAACGGATTTCAGAACAATCGCTCCCACACCCGAATCGACAAGAATTTTGACCTTGTCGATAGACATCGTAAGCCCGGAACTCCCTGCAATAACGGGACTTGCCAAATCAAGCCCCAAATACTTCGTATTTAATTTACTCATCGAAATAACGTTTAAAATCTTTACAATTATCTGGCAAATTTATACAAATAAATCGAAATCGCAATTCGGGACGGGTGCATTTGACCGGAAGTATTCCAATTTGTCGCAAAGGAAAGAAATTATTTAACGCAAAGTTCGCAAAGGAAATACTTTGCGAACTTTGCGGATTCCTTGCGTCCTTTGCGTTTAAAAAACAATCATCTCAAAAACGACATTTTGGAATGCACCCATTTGACTGCGTCGAACTTGCGTTTGACTGCGTCGAATTTACATTTCGTAATTTTTAATTTTTAATTCGTAATTATAAACAACAGCGACAATTGCGAAAAAACAGTTTCACCCGAAAAAACCGTCGCGGCGACATTATAACCGCCTTCTACGTCGGAAATATCCAGAGACACGCTTATAATCGGATTATCAACAGGATTTATCACCCTGAAATATCGGATTCTGGCGATTTTTTGCAGAAAAAGTCCGGAATCAACATTTTCGGCGACAAGTTCTTTCACCGTCTGGATAATGCAAACTCCCGGAGTAACAGGGTTTTCGGGAAAATGATACCGGTAAATGGGATGCGCGGCATCAAGCTGAACAGTATATTCGATTTTATCCGAATATTTATTGATATTGAGTATCTTAAAAAAATCGTCTTTGAGTTTCATCTTACGGATTGTGAATTATGAAGCAATTACTGCGATTTTCATGCTCCCGTGCGCTATCAGGTCGTTGCCGGCATTCACTTTAGCCTGTATCATGACAGTTGAAAATATTTCGGTTGTAACTTCGATTCGCGTTGTCAGTTCTTCTCCCGTGCGGGGACAGCGTTCGATAAACAGGTTTTTTATTTCACCGATAAAGCCAAGTTTCACACCGCTTTTGTCGATATATTTACCGATATAACCCATTCTTGCAGCGGCTGTCTGCGCAATATTTTCTATAATCCCCGGTTCGGTAAAAACATCGCCGTCGACAAAAATATTATCTCCGACAACCGTCATGGAAGAAACAATGGTGGTTTCGTCGAAATACCGCAAACGGTCAATCATCACAAACTCGCCCTGTTGCGGCAAAAGTTCCCTCACGTCCACATCTACATCCAAATCCATTATCCGCAGCTATTTTTTTGCCGGAGCCTTGAAAACCTCGTCGCCGACAGGCTGATTTAACCTCTTGTTAGTCAATTTGTACACGGTATAGCTTCCGTCGGGTTCCTCCATTCGCAAAACGCTGAGAGTCAAATCGGATTTGTCGTAGTTCAGTACCACTTTATTGACAACGCCGTTTTTTTCCCTCCTGTTCAGTTTAGCCGTAATGACATAACTGTCGGCGGTTTCCTCGCTTGAGAGCGTAACTCCGTCTATCAAAGACACATCGCCCTGCAAACACGAGGCAAGGATATTTTTCATTCTTCGGGCTTTCGAGCTGGATTTGGTCGATGCCTTACTGTATTTGCCTGCCGCGATCATCACGAGCTGGTCTTTGTTTATCAGCATTATATCTCCGGCGGGTTCATCATATTTCATGCAAAGACGGTCGGGTTTGCTGTAGAAAAATTTACCGCTCGAAGCGACATCTTCGTTCATGAACGATACATGTTTGATTTGGCTGAAATCGCTTGTAATCGAGGAACATTCCGCATTTGCCCGTTTGATTTTTTCGATAATCGAAACGCCGGAATCGTCCTGCGCATTTGCTGCGATGCAACTGCATAAAAATATGCAAATTAAAATCTTTTTCATTATATATTAAAATCTTTTAACAAATTATCCATACCAACAATCTTTGCACAGGTAAAAAAGGAGGTCATCGAAACTCCCAAAACACCGTGCAGATTGAGATTTTGCCCCGACAAAAACAAATTCGGTATCTGTGTCTGCGGTACAATTATCGTGCCAAGCGTGTCGTTATAATCTTTTTGAATGCCGTAAGCCGACCCGTTTGGCGTCCCCGTATAGTCTCTGTATGTGAGCGGAGTGCTTGTATAAATTTTTTCGATGCAATTTTTCAGGTCTGGAATCCTTTCCGAAACAAATTCGATGCATGATTCCGCTTTCTGCTGTTTAAACATCTCATAATCGGCGCCTCTTTTGCCGATGACGGTATCCGCCCAGCGTGCAACCTCATCCCAGCACATGGGAGTAAGAATATCAATATTGCTTGTGCAGCTTCCGTCGCGAGGTATGTTATAATTGACTAAAACGGAAGATATTTCGCCGTTAAATTTATAGTCCCAGATAATATCTTCGTTTCTGTAGATGAAAATATTTCTGTTCAGATACGGCATGGCGGATTCCTTAATCTGCAAATGTACCGTAAAAATACCGAATGTGTTGGATATGGACGAAATCCGGTTGCGATACATTTTTCTGATATGACGGCTTTCGGGAATCAGCGCCAGCGTTTGCGACGGATGTATATCCGAAATAACGTATGTTCCCGACACTTGCGCGTCGTCATTGTATTCGACGGAACCGATTCTGCCGTCTGTTTCAATCAGGCGTGTAACTTTTGCCTTTGTGATAATGTCGCCGCCCATGGCACGGATATCTCCGGCGAGTTTGTCGACAATCATCGATCCGTTGCCGTTCAGTCGCCATGTGCTTTGAATGAACGAGTTATTTATCTGTGCAAAGATATAAAGCGGGAGTTTTTTCGAGCATAATTCCATGGTTAACGAGCTTCCCGACAGGATATTCCTCAAAAGAGGGTCATCGACTGTTTCCTGAAGGAACAGGTATGCCGAACTGTCGAACAGTGCGGAATTGCCGAAATCGCTGGTGAAACTTTCGAAAATATTGTCTCCCACCTGTTTTAAAAAGTGTGTATATGTCTCAAGCTGTTTGCGCTGATGGGGAAAATCCTTTGCCAAAGTATCGACAAACCGCTCGTGTCCCGATGCAAGAAAAAACGGCTTTCCGTCTATAATTACTTCGGCAAAAGCGTCTTCGTCCAGTTTGTGCCACGGCAAATCAAGTAAATCGAAATAGCGGAACAGTTTATTCAGCGACTGCCCTTCGTCAAGTCCTCCGATATAGTGAAAACCGGTGTTAAACACCGATTTGCCACGCTTGAACGTTTGCATACAGCCGCCGATTTGCGCGTTCTGTTCCAGAATACAAACCTTATATCCTTTTTTCGACAGGATATATCCGCATTCCAGTCCGCCCAGTCCGCTTCCGATAATAATTACATCGTATTTCATTGCTCACCGTCGGGTTTTTGCCTGTTTCGCGCCCATTTTTCGAGAAAAGGCGTTTTGCCCTTTTCCACTCGCCTCGTAATCAGAAGCCGGAATAAAAACGGCTGTAACGAATAGGCTATCAATATCGTCGAAACCATGCCGATAAGAGTGGCTATACCTATGGAATAAATCGCGGGATGCACTGCGAAAAACAGGGATAAAATAACTATAATCAGTATAATAGCCGAAAAAAATATGGCGGTTTTATGATATGCAAGCAGGGATTGCCGCGTCTTGCGATATTCGGCTAACAGTCCGTCCATTATGAAAATACTGTAATCAACTCCTATACCGAATATGAAACTTGAAACAATGATGTTTATCAGATTAAATTCCAGTTCGAACATCGCCATGACCCCCAAAACTATGTACCAGCTAAGCCCCATCGGCAGAAAAGCGAGTATTGCCAGAACCATGCTTCGCAGCGAAACCAGCAGCACCAGCAGAACGAACAGCGAAGATATTATAAGCGTGGTATTGAAATCCTTGTGAATTGCAAGAACCATGTTGTTTGCGTAAAACATCGGGTCGATTACAGCCATATTGCCGTTGGCGGCGGCAATCTCGTTGCCCACCTCCGGCAATTTTTCCTTGTCCACCCTTACGGGTGTAAATGCCAAGTAATTACCGTCCGTAAATTCAATCAGGTTGCTCATAATTTCGTCGGGAATAATTTTCGCATCGTACAGCGACACAGGTTCATATTCGGCATCAAGCATGTCGAAAAACGGGTCGAAAGTATCCGGCGAAAATTTGTATTTGGCGCCGACAAGAGTTATGTCTTTTATTGTTTTTTCCTTTTTTTCGCCGGTCCAGTATGAGTTCCAGTGTTTTATCCGCGATTCCTGTTCTCCTGTCGGGATAAACACGGAAGAGGATGCCGAATAGCCGGCTATCTTTCCTTCGTTTTTCAGAATCTCCAGATCGCTGCAAAGTTTTCGGCTGAAAATCAATGCGGAGTCCAGATTTTCCGAAATAGTCGCAAAATAGAAAGTCGACTGATTTTCTGCGGTTTTTGATGCAAGCAAATTTTGCGAACGCACAAGCTGTTCGTTATTGTAGCCGATATGTCGCAAATTCGAATCGAATTTCACGTTGCCCGAAAAGGCATAACTCAGTACACTGACTGTTACGATACAAACAATCAGCCATATCTGTTTTTCCAGAGGATAGGAATTTATTTTCTCCAAAAAGGCAAAGGTTCTGTCCGATTTTTTGTTTGTCTCCGACTTGAAAAACTGAGGTAAAAACAGCAGGGCGAACACAGTGGTTCCCGTCAGTCCCAGCGAAGCGAACAGCCCGAAGTCGTGCAATAACTCCGATCTGGTGAGCAGCAGCCCCATAAATGCGCCTATAGTGGTCAATACGCCCAGAATAACCGGTACGGTCTGGTCTTTTAACACTTTTTCCGCTTCGCCTACATATTTATAATGAGCAATAATATGCAGACAATAACTGAAAGCAACGCCCATGACTATTGCGCCGATACCCAAAGCCATAATCGACATGCTGCCTTTAATGAAGTACATCGCCGACATGGCAAACAGGATGCCGTAAACAACTGGAGCAAGCAGATGAAACAAAGTGGCAGGATTCCTGAAGCAGTACATCAAAAGCATCAGTATCAAGATTAAAGAAACGGAAACCGTCATGATTAAATCTTTCTTGATGCGGTCGGAATTGCTGACGCTCTGCACCGGCTGCCCGTGATAAAGAATGTCGATATCTGGATTTTGCCGCGTATATTCTTCGGCTGCCTGCCGCAGCATTTCCACAAATCGCGACGACATCTTCGAGTCCAGAGTTTTGAAATTAGGAGCCAAAAACGCCACTGCCACAGTAGTATCCGAGGTGAAGATATGACCGTTGTACAACACGTAATGCCCGCCCAGTCCGAAATTACCGACCTGCGATATGAAAATATTGCGCAAACCGATCGGGTCGTGAGTAATTATGTCCTTGTACGCCATGCCTGCCGTCGAAGTTATGGTATTGTAGTTCTCCGCCATTTGACGTTCAAGCTGTTTTTCGTCGAGCAGCGAATCAAGCAGCGGATACTGCGAGTAGTCCAGAAATACGGGCGCATTTTCGTACAGAAACGCAATGCCGTCCTGTATTACATCGTCTTCAACCTGATAGAATATGCTGCTTATCAGATTGTGAACGGTGTCTTTTTCGATCAGCAACTCCATAAAATCGTCGCATGAAGAAATCAAATCATCGGGTTCGACATCCTCCGACTTCGAATCGAACAGGATAAATACCTTGTCCTTCACTTTGAGATTGGCAAAAACAAATTTTTCGACGCCTTTTTCTCCTA
>JAISSE010000266.1 GCA_031273285.1 Prevotellaceae bacterium | reverse complement strand
AATCCGGCTGTTTGAGCCGGATTTCCTCTTATCTTTAACACCATTTCAAGGCAACAGAGATACTTTCCGGTCAAAACGGAAACAACAGCACATACACATGTATGCGCCTGCTCTCTTGTCTATTACCATCATATGTCTTTCTATCTTTTGCATTAAAAAATATTCCAATTAATCGCCGCAAAGTTAGTAAATAATTTTATTACGCAAATTTTTTTCAGGACTTTTTTAATTGAAAATTGAAAATTGAAAATGAGATTTTTTTCAGGATTAACAAGATTGTCAGGATTTACAGGATTGTCAATCATGCGTAGGTTGGAAAAAATCCGAAGGATTTTTAATTGACTGCGTCGAACTTACGTTTCGTGAAAATTCGATAAAAATTCAAAAAAAATTCGTGTAATTCGTGGCTAAAAAAATAATTCCCGGATGCGTTCATCGTCCCCATATTCGGATATTGAGGTCGAGCAAATGAACCAGCGTCAGCAGTTCTATAATATCTTTCATATAGTATCTCAAAGTTTTGGGGTCGGTAAACGGCAGCGAAGTATTCAGCGTAAAAATATCACTCCGGCTTATTGCGATAAAGACATGATTGTTGACAAATGACAGTCTTACATCATTTTTCAACAGCGTTTTCATGTCATGAATCTGTTCCTGAATTTTCGGAGTGATTAGATACCGCGCCTCTACGGGATCCGTCGAATATACGACAAATTCCTTTTCGAATTTAACATTCTCCATGTAAACCATTTCACCCACAGGGCTACCTGCCTGTTTCTGCAGCCATTTGCCGAATCCGCCAAGATATTTTTCGGCAGTGTCGGGAAGCACGAGAGTTGTCCCCGCGAAGTTTTTATTGCTGTCGGCGCACATGAATATTCCCTTGAAAATTGTATGCCAGGTAGTTTCCGTTCCTTTTTTCGTGCGCGTAACCTGCTTGTATTCCGTGTGCATGTATGAAAATGAGAGTTTCGTCTTGTCGAACATTCCCTCGACATAGTTTGCCCCGCTGTACCTGTCCGCATCTATCATAAACAGACGCGATTCGTAGTATATCGACAAAGGATGATATTTTTCGGGCGCGTATTTCGCTCCGGGCATAATCGATGTGATATAATGAGTTATTATGTTTTTGTTAAACAGCAGCCTCAATTTCTTCAGCGGAGGATGCACCCAGGCAAAGTGAACAATTGCGGACAGCACCATCAGGACGATCAGACCGACCGTCATAATCATGCCTCTGTCGGCGGATTTGGAAAAAATCATAAAAATTCCCGCCAGCAGAAGAATGCCGCCGACAAGATACCATGTCCGAATCCTTGCCCGTCTTTTGACCTCCAGCCTAAGATTTTCCATCTTTTCGATATCGGGAATACTTCCGCATATCGAATTGATTTTTTCCTCAGATAAAATACTGTTATCCGACATTGTTACACCGGTTTATCATGCAAACAAACTGCCGACGTTCGGGACCTGCCGTTCCTGCTGCGTGGCTTCAATCATATCCTTCCTCTTGTAATGCATCATCGAAGCGACAATGTTGGAAGGAAACATTTCCAGACCGTTGTTATAATCCATCACTGCGGCGTTATAAGTTCGCCTTGCCGCCGCCAGCTGCGCTTCGCATTCGTTCAGAGAGACCTGCAGCTGCGAGAACTGTTCGGCTGCTTTCAGGTTCGGATAATTTTCCACCGTGATGTTGAAAGCCTTCATCGTCTGTTTGTACTGCTGCTCCCATTCGTTCATCTGTTTGACATCCCAGTGCCGCCTGTCCGTCGCTCCGCTTCGCAGTTCGGTCAGTTTTTCGAGCAGACCTCTTTCATGCTGCATATACTGTTTCACCGCCGCAACAAGATTGGGTATCAGGTCGTACCTGTTTTTAAACATGACATTGACCGCGCCGTCGGCATATTCAACCTGATTTTTCCGCGATACCAAACCGTTGTATATGACTATATACACGATAAGCAGCAAGCCCGCAACACCCAGCACAATAATTAATCCCGTATCCATACAACCACTTTTTTTAGTGAATAATAAAGTACAAATGTACGCGATTTTATTTTTATTCAAAAAAATAAATTAATTTTGTATTCGATTTTTGCCGGTTATACACAAAAATCGACAGTTGTACGTTCAAACAAAAAATTGTATATCAGCCGGATGGCATCAGTTAAACGATATGCGGATTTTGTTGAATTTTCGGAAGTCGGATATTAAATTTTTTTACTATGATAGTCAATAGAAGGTCTTTTATGAAATATTCTTCCGCGCTTGCCGCGGGAATGGCGATTAATTCGCTGGTCGGTAAAGCATCGACAGCCGGAGTATCGGCAAACGACACGATAAATGTGGCGCTAATCGGGTGCAGAAACATGGGATGGCATAACCTGTCGGATTTTCTGCTGCATGAGGAAGTTCGCTGTCTTGCTCTTGCGGACATCGACAAAAACATTCTCTCTTCACGTGCCGAAGAACTTGCCGGACGGCAGGGTAAAAAACCCGACGTTTACGGAGATTACCGTAAAATACTTGACCGCAGGGATATTGATATTGTCATCATCGGCACTCCCGACCACTGGCACTGCCTGCAGTTTGTGGACGCCTGTCGGGCAGGGAAAGACGTTTATGTGGAAAAACCCCTGAGCAACAGCATTGCCGAATGTGAAGTAATGGTCGAAGCAGCGAAAAAATACAACAGAGTGGTGCAGGTGGGGCAACAGCAAAGAAGCGGCAACCACTGGCACGAAATGGTTGAATATCTGAACTCCGGGAAATTAGGTACTATCGGACGGGTACATGTGTGGGCAAATTTCGGTTACGCTGCCCTGCCGACCCGCGTCCCCGACACCGCAGTCCCCGAAGGAATCGATTTTGATACGTGGCTGGGGCATACGCCGAAAATGCCGTTCAACACGCAGCGCTTTCACGGCTCGTGGCGCATGTTCTGGAATTACGGCGGCGGGCTGATAACCGACTGGGGCGTTCACCTGCTGGATATGGCATTGTGGGGCATGAACGTAAAAACCATGCCGCTGCAGGTGCTGGCGAGCGGAGGCAACTATTTCTGTCCGACCGGAATGCAGGAGACATTCGACACCATGTCTGTGGCATACCGGTTTAAGGATTTTATCATAGGATGGGAAAACAACACCGTGGAAACAGGTCCTTACGGGAAAAATTACGGGGTTCTGTTCCGCGGCACTAACGGAACACTTGTCGCAAACAGAGATAATTGGGAAATATATCCTGAAGGAGAAAAAATTCCGGCAATAACGGTTAAAGCCGACGGACAGAGTCATCAACAGCATGTAGCGAATTTTCTGGAATGTGTGAAAAGCCGCAACCGGCAAACTGCCTGCCCCGTCGAAAACGGAAGTTTATGTGCGAAATATTCCCATATCGGCAACATATCGGC
>JAISSE010000265.1 GCA_031273285.1 Prevotellaceae bacterium | reverse complement strand
ACGGCGATACCCACCAGCATCACTATCCCTATTATACCCATTATGTTGATGGTTGTCCCCGTGATAAAAAACAGCAGCACGGCGCCGACCACCGCCAGAGGTATGGTCAGAAGAATGGTAAACGGATGAAGCAGCGATTCGAATTGCGAAGCCAGCACCATATAAACGAGTATAACGGATAAAAGCAGCGCAAACATGAGGCTGTTCATTGATTCCTGCCGTTTTTCCTCTTCTCCGGTAACCGTTACGGAGTAGTTTAGAGGAAGTTCGATGTCTGCCACAGCAAGGCGTACATCCTGAGCTATCTTGTCCAGCGACTTGTTCGAGTCGATATTTGCCATGACCTTGCTTATTCTGTTTTGATTGCGTCTGAAAATCTCCTTCGGCGCCTGCGTCTGTCTGATGGTGCTGATTTCCTGCAGGCGATATTCCTGATTACCGTTCTTTATAATCAGCGAACCCAGAGTGTTAATGGAAATATCGGGCGCTGTGATAACGATATTGCGCATCTCCCCGCGATATTCCATTTGTCCGGCTTCCCGTCCGCTCAGCTGCTGCTGCAACTGGTCGATAACGGTAGCGACGCTGATATTGTTGATACCCGCAACCGTACGGTCGACGGAGACCGTTATTTCCGGAGCGCCGTCTTCGATGGACGACACGATGTTGTACAGACCGCTGACGCCGGTCATGCGATTTTTGACCTCTTCGGTAACAGCTGCTATTTCGGGCAATTCTTCGCCTTTGATTTCAACAACTACGGGAGCCGATTCGTTTCCCAGAATCGAACTTAGCGAGTTTTCCTCCTGCTGAACGGACAATTCCAGTCCGTCGGGGTTTTGCGCTGTCTCTATCAACTGGGCGATAACCGTTTCCGGCGACAAATTGCAGGCGGGGGAAAGTATAACCTTCATCATGGCGGTATTTTCGCCCTCGAAAACAGCATTTTCCAGACCGCTGCCTTCTCCGATGTGGCTGTATATTGTTATCAGCGAATCGCCTGTGATTTCCTGCAGCAGAGTTTCGAGATTGGTTACGGCTGCGCCGGTGCGTTCCAGTCGTGTCGCTTCCGGCATCTTGGCGGTAACGGTAAAAGCCTTGCTTTCGGCGCGCGGCATAAATTCCGTACCGATATAAGGAAGCAGCATAGCCGAACCGGCAATCAGCAGAACGGCAATCACGATTACGAGCCAGCTGCGCCGTATCAGTTTTGCCAGAAAGCGGGAATACCAGTTCATACGAATGGATTTCACCGTCCTGAACTCGCTTTTTTTCGATATCCGGTTGTACATCATCGGGATGACAAACACGGCTACAAACAGGGACGACAAAAGCGAAAAAGTTACCGTCCACGCCTGATCTTTAAACAGTTCGCCCGACGCACCGTGCAGATAAACAATGGGAAGAAACACAACAATAGTCGTTAGTGTAGAGGCGGTTATCGCTCCCGTTACTTCCGATGTGCCTGTGATGATAGCCTCTTTCAGTCCGACTCCTTTTTCCTGATTTCGGAATATGCTTTCAATAATCACGATAGCATTGTCTATCAGCATTCCGGCTCCGAGCGCCAGACCGCCCAAAGTCATGATATTTAATGTCAATCCGTTAAAAAACATCAGATTGAATGTGGCTACAATGGATATGGGTATGGCAAGGCTCACAATCAGGGTAGTACCTATCCTGCGGAGAAAAATGAAAAGTACGAATACGGCGAGAACAATACCCATAAGGGCGCTGTCCTTCACTTCGTCGATAGCCGTTTTGATAAATGTTCCCTGATTGGAAATCACCCTGAAATTATATCCCGGCAAAGCCTGTTCGATGACGGATAGCTGACGGCTTACTTCATTCACCACCTTCACGGTGTTGAAACGCATCTCTTTGTAAATCGACAAACCGATGCTTCTTTCGCCGTTGATGCGTACAATATTTTTGGGACGAACATTTTCGAATTTCACGGAAGCGACTTCTTTCAGCAGCAGAGGAGCCTTGTCGTTGTCGTCCGCCGCGGCGCCGGTTCCCGTCTGAGCGCTGACCGGTTTGTAACCGACAATCAGGTTTTCGAAATCTTCTTCGGAAACAAACATCGTGGAACTTTTCACAAGATACTGCAAACCCAGCTCGCTGACACGTCCGCCGGAAATGCTCTGATTGTTGGCTTCTATACGTCCCGCAATATCTTCGATCCTCAGTTTGAAGGCATCCAGCCTGTACGGGTCGGTTTTGACTGTCAGTCTGATTTCTTCTTCTCCCGACAGGGACACTTCCGCAACACCTTCCAGTCGAACAAGTTCGTTGCGAATATAGTTTTCCGCAACCCGTCTCAGTTCTGCCATGTCGGTGATATTTTTGTGCGACATGCCGACCAGCACAACGGGCGCCATATTGGGGTCGTGTTGCGTGATTTTCAGTTCGGTGATGGCGGGATTCTGTGAAAATTGCGACATTGCCTTCTGCAAATCGAGAAAAGCCTCGTCCATATCTTTCGTCCAGGTATATTCGACGGTGATGCGCGCGGAACCCGATTTTACGACGGAAGACACCTGTACGACGTCGTTTTGGCGGATTGCCATTGATTCCATGTTTTTTACAAACTGCTTTTCTATCTCTTCGGGCGGACGTTCGCCCGCTTTTATTTCGATAAAAAGTCGGGGACTATTCAAATCCGGCAACAAATCCACGCTCAACCTGTCGTAGGATATTTTCCCGAGCAGGAGAACAGCCAGTACCACCATACTGATGGTAACGGGGTTGTTTATAGCGAATTTCACAATGTTTCTCATACACAAAATAATTTACTTGCGAAAGTGTAACTGCCTGCTATTTTTGTACTTTCACTTTACTGTTTTCTCTCAAAGTCTCGAAACCGCGAATAACCAGATTGTCGTTTTCGTTCAAGCCGTTAAGCACCTGCACATTGGTTTCATCATCCAGACCCGTGCGTATATTGCGCAGAACAGCAGTATTTTTCTCTACAACATACACATACTTTCTGTTACGGTTGGACTGTATGACGTCTTTGGGGATAATTATGGAATTTTCGGCATTGTCCACTATAATGTCCGCTTTTACAAACATGCCGGGACGCAATACGAGTTTGTCGTTCCGGATAAGTATCTTGCCTTTAAATGTGCGCGTTTCGATACTGATAGCCGGAGACAGCTCGTTTACAACGCCACTGAGCGTATCGTCGGGAATAGTGTAGTGGGTGATATGAACCGGCTGCTCCGTTTTTATATAGCCGATGACGCTTTCCGGCAGATTGACATCCATGTACATACGCGAATAATCCATGATTCCGACCATCGGCTTGCCCTGCTCCACCTTCACTCCCGGAGTATAATGCGGCAGATTGACTATCACGCCCTCGAAAGGTGCCCTGATACCGGTCTTTTCCAGATTCAGTCTGGCGCCTTCAACATCATGACGGGCATTGGTTACCCGCACTTCGGTGTTGCGCATCTCGCTCAGAGTGGCGCCGCCTTTTTCGTATAATGCCTTCTGTTTCACCTGCTCCTGCTCGGCTATCTCCAGATTGAGTTCCTTGGCGTCGAGTGCAATGCCGTTTTCGTATTCCCTGTCTTCCAGCCGGATAATAAGCTGCCCTTGAGACACTCTGTCGCCGAGTTTGAACGGCTTGCCCGTTCGCGGATTGGTTTGCAGATGATATATTCCGCTCATCTGGGATATTAAGTCCACATTATAGGTGGACAGGGCAGTGCCTGTGGTGTTAATCAGTTTACTGATGGAACCCTTTTTCAACTCTTTGACGGTTACGGGAGTAGCAATGTCATTCTGAACACCCTGCTGTCGGTCGCTGCAGGCAACAATCAGTAAAACAAATGCAATTACACCGACGGTAAAACGATTATGAAACTTCATACTATTCTTATTTTTTCGTGTTAATCGACACAATTTTTGAATATTCTGACAAAACAGAAACCAATATTTGACTGCAAAGGTAATACTAAATTTTAATATCGAAAAAAAAATCGCGAAATATAGTGATTAGTGAAAGATGGGGAACGGCAACATCCGACCGCTTTGCCGTAGCATGTAGAGACGTGGCGCACCACGTCTCCTCAGCGACATTGCGGAGACAGGACACGCGGATACGGGACATGCTCCGTCTCGACATGTCGCGGCATTAAGCCCGAAGGGCTTGATACGCAAAACCGGATCACGCAAAGGGTATGAAGTTCGACCTCGAAGAGGTCGCATGTTTATAGAAAAAATGTCCACCGCTGTTGTGCGACCCCAAAGGGGTCGAATTAAAACACAACACCTGATTTTCTATAAACATGCGATGCCTTCGGCATCATGATGCGAAAAGCATGTATCATGTTTGGTATAATATTGTATACTAACACAATAAAAATTATAAACAGATGAAAATGAGATTATGTACAGGATGAATTATTTTATAGAATTTACAGGATTGTCGCTGACAAGTGGGCATGCCCGCCTGTTGTCGGCAATGTCAATCATGCGCAGATTTGCCGCAGGGACAGGGCGCGCCTTGCCCCTACAATGTCGCGGCAGAGACGGAGAAATGCAGGCAACCCCGACAGGTTTCGCCAAGCAGCCCGAAGGGCTTGATTTTCATAACGAATACAGTGAATAACGAACAGTGAACAGTGAATAATGTCTGAACCATGATTAAATGATTATAAATCATGCGTGGATTGGAAAAAAATCCTTCGGATTTTTTAATTGACTACGTCGAACTTACGTTTCGTGAGATTCGATAAAAATAAAAAAATCGTGTTAGTCGTGGATAAAAAAAATATTTGCGGATAAATTTCGCAGATATGAAAAATTATTTATATCTTTGCGCCAGAAACTTTAGTGGAATTTTTCAGAATTAAGGTCTTAAAAGGGATATTTTTGTAACGCAAAGTTCGCAAAGAATTTTCGCAAACGTGAGTTCGACGCAGTCAAACGTAAGTTCGGCGTAGCCAAAGGTCACAAGAGGAGCAGTGTAAGCGATATAAACTTTGCGACCCTTGCGGTTTCTTTGCGTTCTTTGCGTTTAAACAGACAAGTGTGCTTCACTATTTCGTTATTCGCTATTTTCTGTTCATTATTCTTTCCGATTTCGGAAAATTCTTGCTTAATTCGATAGAAAATGCCGGTTACTGCCTGCGGTCTCCCTGTAAAGTTCCTGTATGCTCCCTGTATGCTCGCCTATCCCTGTTATTTCTTTCTTCTTTAGCAATATTTCCCGACAGGCGCGCCACGTCGCTACACTATGGCATGGACGGTCGTGGTGTTTCCCT
>JAISSE010000162.1 GCA_031273285.1 Prevotellaceae bacterium | reverse complement strand
ATAAAAACACAATACCCAGACCTATCCATATCGCGAAAGCATAGAAAGAGCCGGCATAGGCATAATCTCTTTCACGCGGCGGGTCGGGAGGCTGATTCAGATAGATGATAATGGCGATGCCTGTGAAAAAGAACAGCAGAGCGACAACCGTAAAGCCTTTTTTATCTTTTTTCAACTGATAGATGAAACCGAAAAGCCCAAGTATTAACGGGATAAAGTAATATTTGTTGGTTCCCTTGTTTTCCGCCAGATATTTGGGCATGTCGTCCATGGAACCCAGACGGGCTTCGTCGATGAATTTTATTCCGGAAATCCAGTTTCCTTTTGTCGGGTCGTATTTCGAGCCTTGCATGTCGTTTTGCCGTCCGGCAAAATTCCACATGAAATATCGCCAGTACAGAAATCCTACCTGATAATCGATGAAAAAACGGATATTATCGGCATACGTCGGGCTTTCGCCCGTCATATATGATTTATATGTCTGTATGTGACTGTCTTTCCTGTTGCTCCACATGCGCGGAAACAAAACGGTTTTAAGATATTTGTGTTCAAATGTCAGATCCTCCACGTATTTGTCGCCGACACGCACATAAGTTTTTTTGGAAACAACGTCATATTTGTCGGCATCGGTATAATTCGGTCCTGTCAGCAGAGGCTCGGAACCGTACTGTTCGCGGTTGATGTACTTGATTAAGGCAAAGATATTGTCGGGTCGATTCTGATTCATCGGCGTGTCTGCCGACGAACGTATAACTATCATGGCATAACTGCCCAGTCCGAGCAGGCAGAACGACAAACAGAGAAAGATGGTATTCAATACGATTTTTCTGTTCCGGTGCGTATAATACACTGCGTATGAAAGAGCTGCTATCAGTGCGAATACAAAGAAAAGCAATCCGGAATTTATCGGAAGCCCCAGAGTGTTTACAAACAATCGCTCGAACCACGAGGCGATTACCGGCGTCTGAGGGATTATGCCCCAAACCAGTATGCCCAGTAAAAGGATGGAAACGATGCCGGTGCGTATTATTCCCTTTCTTGTAACTTCGTATTTTTTGAAATAATAGACAAAAACAATTGCCGGAACGACCAGCAGATTAAGCAGGTGGATGCCGATGGACAGTCCCGTAATGTAGGCGATGAGTATCAGCCAGCGATTCGAACCGGCGGAATCCGCCTGTTCTTCCCATTTCAGTATAGCCCAGAAAACCACCGCCGTTATAAACGACGATGCGGCATAAACTTCTCCTTCGACCGCCGAAAACCAGAAAGTGTCCGAAAAGGTATAGGCAAGTGCACCGACAATGCCGCTGCCGATTACCATAATCTGCTCGGAAAGCGACAGTTCCGACGCCTTTTTGTTCACAAACCGGCGCGACAGATGCGTGATGCTCCAAAACAGGAACAGGATGGTGAACGCGCTGCACAAAGCAGAGAGTATATTCGCCATAAGCGCCACGTTTTCAGGCGAAGCAAACATTGTGAACACATGCCCCAGCATGGCAAACAGCGGCGCTCCGGGAGGATGACCAACTTCGAGTTTGTGCGCCGACAGTATAAACTCGCTGCAGTCCCATAAACTTGCCGTAGGTTCAACTGTCGATATGTAAGTAAATGCGGCTATGGCAAATACCGCCCATCCTGTAATGTCGTTTAATTTTTTGTACTTCATTTCCAATAAATTCAATAAATCAATCGGATAAACCGAATAAATCCATATTTTTACGCGGCAAAGATACTACTTTATTTGTAATTACTGCGTCATATGCCCGAAATTTTTCCGAAAACGATGAACGATAGGCGATAAACGATGAACTATAAAGGATGAAGGATGAACTGTTTTCTTACGAAAATAATTTAACATAATCTCTCATATATAAAAGGTGTGCCAACGGATTTATCTTTGATACGCGCGCGTAGCCGATTAACGTAACTGACAGATCTGTTCTCTCTCTGCTGACATAACCCTAAAAACCGACCTGTCCGGCAAAAAACCGTTCGCCGGATAAAATCTGTTTTCGTATGTCGAGTGTTTATCACACATATTCAATTACATAAATATATTTATTAATATCAAATGCAAAAATAAATAAAATTTCGATTCACCAAACATTCTTGATAATTTTTTTGTTAAAATTTGTTTTATCCACGAAATCACGAATTTTTTTATCCACGAATTGAAAATCGACGCAGTCAAACGTCAGTTCGACGGGGTGTACGACAAAAATCCCATCATCGCTACCCCGCACAGGCGAGCCGAAGGCGAAGCGCAGTGCGGGGTAACGACACTATACACTCTCTTAACTCCGTAGGAGTTGCCCTTTCGATAATAACTCCGCGGGGTAGTGAGGGATTTTTGTCGTACACCCGTTCGACGTAGTCAATTAAAAAATCCTTCGGATTTTTTTCCAATCCCGTAAAATCAAGTGCATTTACCCGCCCGCTCCGACGTCTGCCCACACCAAATCTTCATCGATGGCATATAACAGGTATTAGATAAAATCTATTAATTGATAATTGTTTTACGGTCGCGGCATCGGCAAAAGGTGCATTCGACTACGTCGAACTTACGTTTCAAATGCATCTTTTGTCGCGATGTGAAAAAAAACTGTTATATTTGCACGAAATTTATACTTTTACAATTGTCAAAAAACTGTATGAAATTGTATCATTTAAACGGATTTATGTTGGCATGTGCGGTCGTATGTTTTCCCGTGTTTCGTGCTGGCGCACAACAGTCGAAAGAATCGGCGGAGCCGATAGACGCCGAAACGGTTGCACGATGGAGCGCCCCTTATCGCGGTTGGAAATACTATCCCGAAGCGGTGATTCCTGCCGATTACGGGATTCCTGGCTCGGAGGATTTTCACAGCTACGACGTGCCGTGTGTTTATCAGCTGCCCGGCAAACCGGACATCTGGTACATGAGTTTTATCGGATTCAACGGCAGAGGCTATAACTCTTTTGTGGTCGAAAGCGACGATCTTATTCACTGGAAGAATCCGAAGGTGGCAATGGGTTTCGGCGCGGAAGGACAGTTTGATTACGGCGGGTGCGTGGTCGGCGCTTATCTGTACGACAGCTGGGACATCAGGGCGCCCCGTACGCTGCGGCAGAAGGACGGCAGGTTCTGGACGCTTTACGGCGCCTATCCCCGGCAGGGAGCATACGAGTTGCGACCGGGTTACGAAGG
>JAISSE010000135.1 GCA_031273285.1 Prevotellaceae bacterium | reverse complement strand
AAGTCATGACAACATTCGAATATACCGGTAGCGACACTCTGGAAATCATGCAGGAAGCAATTAACTATAACGCATCTCTGGCTTCGCTGGTATTAAAACAAAACATACCGTCCATGTCGAAAATACTGGATATTGGGGCGGGAATCGGCGTGTTTGCCGAAATAATACGAAACGCAGGCTATGACGTAACCTGTCTGGAACCGGACCTGTCGCAGGCGCTTGTCCTGAAACGGAAAAACTTCACCGTCCATACTTCCGCCGACACAATCGACGACGAGAGTTTCAACTTTATGTATGCCTTCAACGTATTGGAACATATAGCCGACGATGAAGCGGCGCTCGTTACCTGGCGCAAGAAATTGAAACCGGGAGGAAAACTGCTGATTTATGTTCCGGCGTTCGATATTCTGTTCTCAAGCATGGATGAAAAAGTCGGGCATTTCAGACGGTACAGAAGAAAAACGCTTGAACAGACAACGGCAAAAGCGGCGTTTGTGCCGGTATGCAAAGCCGAATACATGGACAGTCTGGGGTTTTTCATCACTCTGGCATATAAATTATTCTACAAACAAACAGGAAAGATAGACAGAAAAAGTTTGATTTTTTACGACCGTGTGCTTTTTCCGGTAAGTAAAATCACGGATATTTTTCTGAAAAAACTGATAGGCAAAAATACATTTATTACCGTACAAAAATAAAACAAGCGATATGGAAACACTGTCCGTAATTATTCCCGCATACAACGAAGCGAAAACCATTCGTCTGATACTGGACAGGATTTGCAGTGTGGATTTAACGGGAGGAATAAAGAAGGAAATCATTGTTGTCAACGACTGTTCGCAGGACAATACGGCGGAAATCCTTGAAAATTATATCTCGCAACATCCCGAAACGGATATAAAATTATTCAGTCAGCCGGTGAATCGGGGAAAGGGAGCTGCTCTGCACAAAGGGATAGAACTTGCACAGGGCGACTATATTGTCATTCAGGACGCCGATCTGGAATACGACCCCGAAGAATACAATCTGCTGTTGAAACCCATGCTTATGGGAGTGTCCGATGTGGTTTACGGTTCGCGTTTTACGGGAGGAAATCCTCAAAGAATATTATTTTTCTGGCATACCATAGGCAACAGAATCCTGACGATTGTTTCAAACATGTTCACCAACCTCAACCTGACCGATATGGAAACCTGCTACAAACTGTTCCGCAGGGATATTATCAAGGGAATACGGCTCTGTGAAAACCGGTTCGGTTTTGAACCCGAAGTTACCGCCAAGATTGCACATATAAAGAATTTGCGCCTGTATGAAGTCGGGATTTCGTATCATGGACGCACGTATGCCGAAGGTAAAAAAATCAGCTGGAAAGACGGATTCAGAGCTATTTACTGCATAATAAAATATAATGTTTTTAAACGAAATTAAAGTTATGAAAAAAAAGACAAAAACACACCAAAAAGGCAGACAGACGGATAAGAAAAACATAAAACCGGAAAATAAACTGCTGAAAATTATTGTTCTCAACATAGCCATGTTAATTGTGTCGGGCTTGATACTGAATTATTATATGGGTCGCACCGAAATAAAATGGATTCACACCATGCTGACGTCCAATTATAAAATCATTACACAAAATCCGAAAGCGACATTTGACGAACGGCTGTCAATGAAATTGGGTTTTAATTATATGTATTTAAACAGCGTATGCAGGAATACGCCCGACACCGCCGTTATACTGTTCCCCAAACGGGATGTTTTTTTAAAACAGCCGACCAATTTTACCGATGCCGAATTCGGTCGTATATGGATATCGAACTTTGTGTATCCGCGCAAAGCGGTTATAGACGAAGATACAACCGGAATCAATAGACCGATTACCCATGTTGCCATTGTAAACGGCTGGGGATATGATAAATTAAACTATCAGGTATCGGGCAGCCGTCCCGAAAATACTGTTTTACCCGTTAACCGTCAAAATTAAAAAATATGCTTGTAATTATCGGATTAGTTTTATCGTTTTGTTTGGGATTTTCGGTGATTTCGGCAATCAGTCACCGGTTTTCATTAGTCGGAAAGATCGGTTTGTCGTTCATTGTCGGGACAGGTATCCAAACCATGTTAATGGTATTGCTCGATTTGTGTTCGATACCCATTACGGTTACCTCCGTATTTCTGTTGTCCTTTGCTGTTATGTTTGTTTCAACATACTTGTGCTGCAAAAAGAAAAATGATTTTATCGAGAGCCTCAGAAGTTTATCGTTGAAAAATATAAACTACAGGCAGTTTACCGTATTATGGCTGATAATACTCGGTATTCTGGTTTATTTCGAATTTCTCAATTTTGAAAAATGCATCTACTTTCCCACATTCGACAGGGACAGCATTGTGGGATTTGACTTCATGGGGAAAATCGTAGCAAATGAACACACAATCCGACGGTCGAGTTATGCCCTCGACCTGGCAACTTCCCTGAACAGGGGAGCAAATTATGTGTATTATACCCCTCTGGTTCATTTATCGTATGCTTATGTATATTTGCTTGGCGCCGAATCCTCGAAATTAATAAACGCTCTGTTCTATCTGTCGTTTATAATATCATTCTATGCCGCGCTAAGGAACAGACTTGTTCCGACCATGGCAATATCGGCAACATTATTCACCGTACTTGTTCCCGAATATATCGCTTTTTCGAGCATGTCGGCAACCAATGCGATACATGCAACATATTCTTCGCTGGCTGTGATTTATGCATGGCTGTATTTCGAAACAAACGAAAGACGATATTTTATAACAGCCATTCTTCTATCAATGCTGGGTATCTGGACACGTCAGGAAGGAATTGTCTTTATTGCTGCAATAGCACTCATCCTGCTTATAAAAGCCGTCGGAACCGGACGATTTAAAGATTTGACGGTATATTTCACCGTCGGCATCTCTCCCTTTATTTTCTGGCTGATTTATTTAAAGATATTCGACATTGGCAGTCAAAGCGAGAGTATGAATTTATTGCCGTTCTGGGATACGGTAAAAGCAAAAACCATTTACAGCATGTTGCTGGGCTTGCTGAAAAACACAACCTTTTACGGTTTGACTTTCATTGCATCGGGCATAGCTTTGCTGATATCGCTGTATTTCATCGTGAAAAGCAAAAAATCATACGAAATGCCGCTAATGTTTTTTACGGCTCTACTGACGTTTTGCCTGTTAGTCTATCAGGTAGAATATAACTGGGATTCATTGGAGAATGTCATGCAATACTCGGTAAAAAGGTTTTTATTCTGTTTTGTACCGATTGCATGGGCTTTTGTTTTTGTCAATCCGGTTATGCTGAAATTAAACGATTATATCAATAAACTGTAAATATCATGAAAGACAAAAAAGAAAGAAAAACCAATATCCGCAGCGTCAGCAGAACGTTATTCGACAGGTTGAATCTGTATTTTGAACGCAAACACCGTGCGGTTGCCGGTTTTATACTGCTGCTGTCCGTGCTGTTTTCGTTTCTGCTGTTCGACTCCAAAATCAACATGATGGGCGACGATTCCGACTATATAATATACGGATACAAATTCGCAACCGGCTTTGATTTTCCGGGATACAGAGGACCTCTGTACCCGATTTTG
>JAISSE010000120.1 GCA_031273285.1 Prevotellaceae bacterium | reverse complement strand
ATATCAATCCTCGCTATGCGGAAAAAGTTTTTCCCGTGAAACTGCATGGTTTAGACCCTGCAAAAAAATACAGAATCACAGAGATAAACTTAATGCCGGAACAAAACAGTTCCCTGAGTATCAATGATAAAGTCTTCACCGGAGACTATCTGATGAAAGCAGGTATCGACGTTTTTTCTTCGAGCAAACTGCGCAGCAAAGTGATTGAAATAACGGCGGAATAAACGGACGATTCAATTCTTTACGGTTCGATTTCAATCCGTTTCGGTTGCAGTGTTTCTTCCTGCGCGCGATACCGTTTCAATTCCATTCGGTTCGATTTCAATATGCCCTCCTTCTCGAAAATATCCTTGAAATACTCGTTTCAATTCCATTCGGTTCGATTTCAATAAATAGACATTAAAGACATCAAATTTAAAGACCTTTGTTTCAATTCCATTCGGTTCGATTTCAATGGTTGTCGACGCCATACGGGACCTGTGCGTTCACGAAGTTTCAATTCCATTCGGTTCGATTTCAATCCATTCCCAACAAAAAAAATAGCACATCATTATCAAGTATTTCGACGTGCAAAGATAGTAAAAAAGATAATATAAATGTTGTCGATCGGCAATAATATGTTTTTATCGGCTGACCGACAACATTATAATATCTTTATTTCCACGATGTCAAAGAACATCGAAGGATAACAGCGTCGTACCGAGACCTGTTTTGGGAGTGTTCGACAACAGGCACATCACAAAAACACATCCGTCGGCGACCGTTCTTTCCCTATAACTGTTTTATTAAGCCATTTTTCGTCTCTGTTTGCAAAGATAATGATACTGTCCGAATCAGGGTCTATAATTTTTTTACTCAAGATAGTCAATTCTTTCAGTTTCACCTTGGTTATTTCCCCTTCAAAAACGGAATTTTGCACCCAGTTCAAATATTTGCGACAAAGTTTCAGCATTTTGGCAACACGTTTTTCGCCCACGTCATATACAAGAATCACATACATCACCAGTACATCTTAAATGGCTTATAATCTTCTATTTCTATAATATGTTTACTCAGTTTGTAACATTCCAGTTTAATAAGGCGCTTGTAGCTGACATTCCGGCGCAAACTCCTGTGCTGGAACGTTTCCTGCAACCGCTCTTCTATTGCCTGAACAAAAATCTTTTTCCCCGATTCGTTCAATACGCACCGGTTCAGTTTCGTATCGAAATGCTTGCCCTGTATCTCTTTTTTATTCAGCACTTTGAATATTGTTTTGTCAATAAGCACGGGTTTAAATATTTCTGCAATATCAAGAGCAAGCGAATATCTGCGATAACCCGGTTCATGCAGATAACTGATGGTGGGATTCAGTTGAGTTTGATGTATAGCTCTAAGACACAGCGAATAGCACATCATATTTCCGAACGATATCAGCGCATTGACTTCGTCCCGGGGAGGCTGCTTGGTGCGGTTTCCCATCTCGAAATCATTAAGAATCAAATTAAAACCCTCGTAATATGTTTGTCTGATATTTCCTTCAATTCCCATCAGCATATCCACAGCGTCGGCAGAAGGGATTTGTTCGGCATATTTCGCCATAGTGTCCATAATCACAGTCAGATCCTTTCCTCTCCGGTTGTAATATTTCAAGTTGGTCAGCATGTTGTGCGTTGCGCCTTCAATGAATTTCTTCGCAATCACCAGTCGTTTGCTTTTTTGCCGATAATGAGCTACCTGCGAAAGAATTACCTTGCCTGCCAGCAACTGGTCTTTCGGCATGAACGAACCGGTATAATTCTCGTAATAATCGAAAAAATGAACAGCTATATCATTCCTGCCAAGGAAATTATAAGTTGCACTGTTTGCTGTCAGCGAACCGAACACATACAGCTCGTCTACATTTTCCACAGGCAGATAGCGGGGCTGACCTTCTTTTGTGATTGTTCCATCACCGTCTTCATTTACCGGGGTGAATTTCAATGTATTGTCCTTACGCTGAAGCGTACCGGGATTAAACAGATAATAGCTCTTTTTCATGGATTAATATCTTCATTTACATAACAAAACTCATAATAACTGCAATTCCGGCAAATTCCGGCATGGATGAGTGGCGGACACTGTTCCGACTCGACCAGAAGGGTTATCCGATTTTCCATTTCGGCAATGGTTTCTCTGTCGGTTTTTGTAAGCTCGACAGGTGTTTTCTGCCGCAGGACGGGATATTCAAGTATGCCTTTAACATCCTCTATCCCATGCCGTTCCAGTGTCAAAATATAATACTTCACCTGCCATTTGTGTGCTTCGTCCATTTTGTCGGATTTCTTGATTTCATGCACCACTTTATTTTTGGCGTCATAGAAATCGATTTGACACCCTCCTATATTTATTTCTTCGTAGCGTTCAGCTCTTTGCGGATAGGCAGTTTCATGAATCAGTTTGCCTTCATACACCAAATCGGAAGTATGCTCCATCGTAATTCCGTTGGCAAACAGCCACAGTTTTCGCCGGCAAACGTGATAATAATTGAAGTGTGTACCCGATATATTCATTTGATATGAACAGTATTGCCGTTATTTTCTTTTTGCGGCTAATGCTTTTTCCCATGCCCAGGCTGTCGCAAGCATTTCTTCGGTAGATGTTTCCGCTTTCCAGCCCAGTTCCTTATTCGCAAAAGCAGGGTCTGCCCATACTTTTTCGACGTCGCCTTCGCGACGGGCTACGATTTTTCTGTTGACTTTTACGCCCGCAGTTTTTTCGAACACATTGAGTATCTCCAGCACCGACAATCCTTTGCCTGTTCCAAGATTGAAAAATTCCACACCTTTTCTGTTTTTATTCCCGAGAAGTCGTTCTACCGCAATGACATGTGCTTTAGCCAAATCCACAACCCAGATATAATCGCGGATAGCCGAACCGTCGGGAGTATCATAATCGTCGCCGAAAACACGCAGACATTCGCGGATGCCGATTGCCGTCTGGGTAACAAAGGGAATGAGATTGTTGGGCACTCCGTTGGGCAGTTCGCCTATTGCGGCGGACGGATGTGCTCCGACAGGGTTAAAGTATCTTAATGCAATACATTTCAAACGATTATCGGCATATACGGCATCTCTTATTATTTCTTCGGCAATTTGTTTTGTATTACCGTAAGGCGATGTTGCAGGTTTCACGGGAGCGTCTTCCGTAACGGGCAATATATCAGGCTGTCCGTAAACAGTACACGATGAAGAAAAAACCAGATTGCCGACATTTTGTTCGCCCATCAACTCAAGAATGTTCAAAACCGAGCCTAAATTGTTGCCGTAGTACAGCAAAGGTTTTTCGACGGATTCTCCGACAGCCTTGCTTGCCGCGAAATGGATTATCGCCTTCACGTCGGGATATTTTTTGAAAACATCAGCCAAAGCCTGTTTGTCCCGACAGTCAACTTTCTCGAAAGCCGGCTTTTTTCCTGTGATTGAGGCGATACCGTCAAGTACATCTGTCGAGGAATTTGACAGATTATCCACAATAACAACCTCATAACCACTGTTTTGAAGCTCAACCACCGTATGGGAGCCAATGTATCCCGTGCCTCCTGTTACTAAAATTCTATTCATTTTATTATTATTTATCTCAATTTTTGATTAAATGGTGCAATAATTGACTTAAAGACACGCTCTCCAAGCCGCGTCCCACGATTTTTCTGTTCCTGTCCAGCACATACACTTGAGGAACGGAATATACGCTGTATGCAACCCTGAAATCGTTTTCATTTCTCGGATCCCATACGTTTATCCAGTCGGTTAACTGATTTTTGGAGACATATTCCACCCATTCCTGTTTATCGCTTTGGGTATATACGCAAAATCCCGCCAGTCCCCGATCTTTAAATTCCTGAAAAACCTTGTAAATTTTCGGTGTTTCCTGCTGGCAATGAGAGCATGAGGCTTCGAAGAAATAAACCAGAATATATGGCGATTCAATGTCGAAAAGCGATTCCGCCCCTCCGTTGATGGTTTCCATTTTGAGATTTCTTGCCTGCTTTCCTATCAGAGTTTCTCTGTTTTTATTGGCGTGTTCGGTGATGTTTTTAAGAAATGTTTCATCCTTGACATACACCTTGCCTGTCAGATAATAATTATCAATAATATGAACGACAACACTTTCCATGCCCATTATTTTCGAGCCTACGTAATTGTTGTAAATGCGTCCCGTGAGAAATTGCATCATTGCGGTATCGCTCTCGGCTTTCGACAGAATCAAATCAACGGCGCGTATTATACTGTCCGGAACCGGGACAACCATGTTTTTGAAATAATTGTCTATCGCCGGAATAAGTATGGGCGTATTTTGCATCCGTACATCCGTCAGGGTCAGTCTGTCCCAGAAATGTTGCTTGTAAAATTCGAACAAATAGCGCCTTTTAACACTGTCGGACACCGCGGGAATTTCGCTTTTGTCGGGAAGCAGAGGATTCATCGCCATAGCCACCGATTCCAGTAAACTTCCCGGAAATTTTGCCTTTATTTCCGTCACTTTCTCCTCTGTCTGCCTTGCCATTAACTTGATTTCATCATCTATTTCTTCGGACGATTTGCCCGAAGTTTTGCTGTTCAATGCGTTTTCCTTTTTCTGTCTGTCGATAAGAAAACGGGAATACTCGACAAAGGCTTCATTCTCCGGAGAATCTTTGAATGAGAGCGTTTCGAGATATTTACCCTTGGTTATCGATATGCCGAAATTCTGGGTTACCGTATCGGAGATTAAAAAATCAAGTATTTGAACCTCGTCTATTGCAATCAGATACATGCCCGGAACAAGCGGTTTGTCGCCCGTAAACTCGGCTTTCCCGTTTTTGCCTATTCTTGCCGTATCAATCGAATATTTTACCGTACCGTAATACATTGCAAGATACGCGTCTTTGTTTTTTTCGCCTTTGGCGGTCAAATCAATTTTGTAACCCTGCGCGCTTAATGCCGCAGCAAACGTCAGAGTCATCATGGATATTAATACTTTTTTCATCTGTATATTATTTTTTATCAATTATTTTCATTGCATCATCAATAAGTTTTGCGACTTC
>JAISSE010000041.1 GCA_031273285.1 Prevotellaceae bacterium | reverse complement strand
AATTTGAATTTGATAGTAAACACCGTTTGTTTGCCGGGGTCGGACGTTACGGATATTGTTCCGTTGTGATGGTTGATAATCTGGCGGCAGAGACTTAGTCCGATTCCCGAGCCGCTGTGTTTGGTTGTGAAGAACGGGACAAAAATACGGTCTATCGCATCGGGCACGATACCGCGTCCGTTGTCCGTTACCGAAATCGCCGGTTTGCCGTCGTCCAGAAATGCGTTGACGGACACCAGTGGCTCAGCAGTGTCGCGGCAGGCGTCCAGAGCATTTTTCAGCAGATTGATCAGCACCTGTTCGATCATCGAACGGTCTGCCGTCAGCCTTATATATGCCGATGTTACGGAAAAACGGACGGGTATGGTTTCGTTGGCAAACAGTTTCTGAATATCTTTAAACAGGTCGTTTACGGGAAAATGCGTCATTACCGGCGTCGGGATGCCGGTCAGTTTCCTGTAGCTTTCGACAAAGTCGAGCAGCCCCTTGCTTCGACGGTGTATCGAACGTATTGCCGTCATCATTTCGTCGTACCGTTCCTCGCTGAAATCGTCGGTTGTCTGCTCCGCAATAGTTTCCGACAGCGAAATAATGGGCGCTATCGAGTTCATAATCTCATGAGTGAGGACACGGATAAGTTTTTGCCATGCCTCCATTTCGGCTTTCGAGACAATGGATTCGTAAAGGCGCGTTCGGAATATTTCGAGAGCTTCGTTCATGGATTTGTTGAGGGTTTGACCGCTTTTTTTCAGGTTGGTGGGGAAGGAAATATTCAGGTCGCCGCTCCGGATATTCATAATCATCTGTTCCATCAGTCGGGTCGATTTGCGGTGATCCAGCGACACCGAAACAGTCAGTATTATGATGGTCATTGCGCAGACTATCGCAACGGGATAATGTTTGCCGATGCAGCAAAGCGTGGCGGCTACGGTCAGCAGGATGATGAAAATCACTTTTGTGATGATTATTCCGGCACGGTTCATAGTCCGAGTTTCTCCAGTTTTCGGTACAGCGCATAGCGGGTGATGCCCAGTAATTCCGCCGTTTGACTGATGTTGCCTTCGGTATATCGAAAAGCACGCTCGATGGCTTCCTGTTCAATCTTGTCGAGATTGAATATTTCGTTTGCCCTGTTTGTTGCCGCAGGCGTGAATATGAAATTCTCCATGCCCAGCGACTTTCCTTCGGCAAGAATCACAGCCCGTTCCATCGTGTGTTCAAGTTCGCGCACATTTCCGGGCCACGGATAATTCTGCAGTTTCGCCAGTGCCTGTTTCGATATTTTTTTCAGGTTCTTGTTGTATTTGCGATTGTAACGGTCGAAAAAATATTCGGCAAGCAGCAGCACGTCATTTTCGCGTTCCCGCAGAGGCGGGATATGAATTTCGATGGTATTTATCCTGTAAAGAAGGTCCTGCCTGAAACGTCCGTCGGCAACCATATCGCGGAGATTCACATTTGTGGCGGATATGAAGCGTACATCTATCGGTATGGGTCGTGTTGTGCCGAGGCGTGTGATTTCGTGCTTGTCGATTGCGGTCAGCAGTTTCATTTGCATTGCCGGCGACATGTTGCCTATCTCGTCCAGAAACAGCGTTCCTCCGGCGGCAACTTCCAGTCTTCCCGGCTTGTCCTGACAGGCATCGGTGAAAGCGCCTTTTTTGTATCCGAACAGTTCGCTGTCGAAAAGCGATTCGGAAACCGAACCGAGGTCTATGGACACGAAAATTTTTTCGCTGCGCGGCGATTTCCGGTGGATTTCGCGTGCAATAACATCCTTGCCCGTCCCGTTTTCGCCGAGCAGCAGGATATTGGCATCGGCGCCGCTCAGTTTTTCTATCGTCTCGAAAACACCTTTCATGACGGCGCTTTCGCCGATGATTTCATGCTTCCCGCTGCCCGACGGCTCTTCGGCAAGCGCCGAAATCTGCTGTTTAAGATGGGCTACTTCGACTTTGCTCTGATGCAGTTCGATGGCGGAAAATACGGTAGCCAGCAGTTTTTCCTTTTCCCAGGGTTTGGGAATGAAATCCGTCGCTCCGGCTTTGATTGCCTGTATGGCTTTTTCCATATCGACATATGCGGTTATGAAAATCACCACGATGTCGGGGGCAATGTTTTTGATTTTTTTCAGCCAGTAGAATCCTTCCTGACCGCTTATGGCGTCAAAGTTGAAATTCATGTCAAGCAAAATAACATCGGGATAAAAAGTGTTGATGTAATGCTCTATCCGTTTCGGTTCGGTGCTTACTTTCACCTGTTCGACATGCGATTTCAGCAAAAGATTCAGAGCAAGCAGCACATCCTCGTTGTCGTCTATTATCAGAATTTTCCCTTTCTTCATGTGTCTGTTTATTTTTTAATCGTAACAAATCCGTTTTGTATTAACAAATCTCGCCTGCAGTTGATTGTCGGTTCATCAAATCGTTATATTTCCGTACTATGAAATCTATCCATGCGGGATGGTCGTTCAGGCTTTTGACCAGTTGAAGTTCTCTGCCTCCGTTTTGCAGGAAAAATTCCTTCAGTTCGATGCCCAGCTCGACTTCCGTTTCCAGACAGTCGGAAACGAAGGATGGCGCAACGACAAGTATCCGTGTTTTTCCGTTTTTTATCATCTCGACAAGAGTTGATTTTATCGCGGGTTTCACCCATTTCTCTCCCATTTGCGACTGAAAGCAGGTTGCGGCATGTTCGATTCCCAGTTCGCGGCATATAAGTCTCGTTGTTTCGGCACATTCTTCGGGATACCTGCCGTCCCACCGTTCGACATGAGCCGAAGGCAGGCTGTGATACGAAAACACCACCGCGTCAAAGTTTTTGTAGTCGTATTCCCTTATCCTTTCAACAAAACT
>JAISSE010000028.1 GCA_031273285.1 Prevotellaceae bacterium | reverse complement strand
AAACTAATTTAATTATGAATAAATCTTCTTTCATAACGTATAATACAGACGGTTATAATCCGAATTACAGCAGGAATTACGGCGAAATCGAAGAAATCCGTCGCAAAAGAGACATTTTTCCATTCATGAAAAAAATTTCCGGACAAAATTTGACGCAGCCAAACCTCCCTGCGGACAGGCAGTTGATCCTGTTTCCGAAAAAGTCGTTATCTTTGCAGTTATAATATAATGACAAGACGAATATGCATATAGCGAATCCAACCTGCGATGTGGTCTTCAAATACATGATGGAAGACGAAAAGGTGGCAAAATCGTTTCTCTCTGCGATTATCGGAGCAGAAGTGCTGGAACTGGATTTTGCCTCGCAGGAGCATACCGTCCGCATTTTTTCCGAAGAAAAAATCGAAATGAAAGCGAAGAAAAAATTATTGAAGAACAGGGGAAAGCACTTGAGGAAAAAGACAAAGCTTTGGAAGAATTGAGAAAGCAGCCGGCAGAAATGAAGAAGCAACAATGATGAAAACCAAATGCAAACACGCTGTTACCTGCATTCTTATCCCATACAGCATGTCGAAACAATCATCTGCATCAGTAGATTTATCGAAAAAAAGGGATAAAATCATAAAAATATGATTTTATCCCCTTGTGGTTCTGAGTTGTTCGGACGCTAAAAAATCCTCCGGATTATGCCAATCCGAACGCTTTTTTGATTTTATCCACGGAATCCGTCTTTTCCCAGGTAAAAAATTCTATTTCTTTGCCTGTTTTGTTACCGTCATTGTCGGAGAGTACCACTGTTTGCGTGTATGGAGTTCTCCCGAAATGTCCGTATGCCGCCGTTGCCTCGTATATCGGATTTTTAAGTGCAAAACGTTCGATGATTTTAGCCGGACGCAGGTCGAATATTTCGTTTATGATTTCTCCCGTTTCGGCATCCGAGATTTTCAACTTCGATGTGCCGTAAGTATTTACGTTGATGCTGACGGGTTTTGCCACTCCGATGGCATAGGCAATCTGCACCAGAACTTCATCGGCAACTCCCGCCGCTACCATATTTTTCGCGATATAACGGGCGGCATAAGCAGCCGAACGGTCAACTTTCGACGGATCTTTTCCCGAAAATGCTCCGCCGCCGTGAGCGCCTTTTCCTCCGTAAGTATCGACGATTATTTTCCTGCCCGTCAGTCCCGTATCGCCATGAGGTCCGCCAATGACAAATTTGCCGGTAGGGTTCACGTGCAAAATATAGTCGTCGGTAAACAGCGCCTGTATTTTTTTCGGCAATTGGCTCTTTACTCGAGGAATAAGAATATTTTTCACATCCTCGTATATTTTTTTCAGCATGACTTCATCTTCGTCAAAATCGTCGTGCTGGGTGGAAACAACGATGGTGTGAATCCTGACAGCCTTGTTGTCGAGGTTGTATTCGACGGTAACCTGCGATTTTGAATCGGGGCGCAGATAGGGCATTTTCGTCCCTTCCCTGCGTATTTTCGCAAGTTCGTAAACAATTGCGTGCGACAGTGTAAGCGGCAGAGGCATATATTCTTCCGTTTCGTTGTTGGCATAGCCGAACATCAGTCCCTGATCGCCGGCGCCCTGATTTGCCTCATCTTTTCTTACAACGCCCTGATTGATGTCGGGCGACTGTTCGTGTATCGTTGAAATCACGCCGCACGAGTGCGCATCAAAACGATATTTGTCGCTTGTGTAACCGATACGTTCAATTACTTTGCGTGCAGTTGATTGAATATCAACGTAAGCGTTGGAATTAACTTCTCCGCTTAACACTACCAGACCTGTGGTAACAAGAGTTTCACAAGCCACTTTTGCTTTTGAATCCTGACGCAGAAATTCGTCCAAAACAGCGTCGGAAATTTGGTCGGCAATTTTATCCGGATGTCCCTCCGATACCGATTCCGAAGTAAATAAATATGTCTTCATCCCATTATGAATTAAATAATTAATAAAAAATAAAAGGGAAAAATCCAGTAGGCAATACATTTTAGCATTTTTTTACTGTGGTTGCAAGCAGCCAAATTTTTCCACGCCGCAAAGGTAATTATTTTTTTTAATCCGTCCAAATATTTTTTCTTAAAATATTTGCGGATTTATTGAACTCTGTGATATTCCGCGTGTTCTCCGTGCAAATTTGTGAAATAAATTTCACGGATTTACACGGAGAAATCACGGAATTACGGAGAAATATCGGAATATACCGGTTTTATGCCTATTTTATTTGTTTTTGGATTGTTTCGATTCAAGCAGATAGGCTGTCAGCAAACCGAGTCCTCCGAAAATGGCAATGAATGAAAAACTGATGAGACCCTGAGTATTGTAACCTATATGATCAATATCATAACCATATTCCATGATAAATGGGGTAAGAAAAGAAAAGAAGCAACCCATTCCCACACCAATCAACAGTAATGAAATCCTCAATGGTACCGAGCCGTTGCTTTGACGACCGAATGAAACGGGCGGCAAATGAATGTCGCCGTCAATTTTTTTATTCTCACAATGAGTGAAAAATTTTTCGATAAACATCACTCTTTCATTTTTCTTTACAAACAGTTCAAATGTTTTGTAAATCCCCAAAATAATAAATCCAACTACACAAATACCTGTTAAATCTCCCATGATAATTTTAATTTTAAATTGTTATACATATTTTTTAATTTTATTTATCCGTTTGACGCACACATTCCGGAAAGGTTACAGCGAAAAACGTATTTGTCGATTTTTTTCGTTATCGTTGTAACCAAATCACTGTTTTCCCGTCTATATGTGTATGGAAAAAGTGAACGATTGTTTGTATGTACAGCGTGTGAAAGCCGGAGATATTCAGGCTTTTGGAATGATTGTGGCAAAGTACGGAAAAATGGTCTTTACAATTGTCCGGAAAATCGTTGAAAACCGCGAGGACGCCGAAGATATTACACAGGAGGTTTTTATCAGAGTATTCAAATCGCTGGAACGGTTCAGGGAAGAATCGGAATTTTCGACATGGCTATACAGGATCGCCTACAATACGACTATGTCGGAATTGCGAAAAAAGAAATTGTTTCTCGTCTCTTCGGACAGCAATACGCTTATCGACAATAATTTGTTTGCCGATGAAAAAGATGATGAAATCGAAATAAAACTGCAATATCTGGAGAAAGCCCTGAAAAAATTACCTCCGGATGAAATTTTTTTAGTTACTTTGCATTATATGGACGGGCAGTCCATTGAATGTATAAGTAAAATAACGGATTTGTCGGTATCCAACGTAAAGGTGAAATTGCACCGGATTCGCAGGAAACTGGCGGTCGAAATAGGTAAATTAATGCAGAATGAATAGAAATAAAACAGTCTCGGACAATAAATTAAGGGAATTATTTAAGAAAATTCCTCCGGAAAATCTCTCTTCAGGTTTTAAGGAGAGCATGATGGCGGCAATTGAAAAAGAGGCGGCGCGACAGAGAAGAAAAAAATCGCGGATTGTTGTTTTGCAGATTTTGTCCGGAATTTCGGGGATGTTGCTGCTGCCGCTGCTGACTGTCCGTTTATGCAATCTTTTTGTGCCGGAGTTTGCATTTTCGTTTTCCGATGTGAATATTGATTTCGGTTCAAATTCCATCGTCATCGGGCTTGCCGTCCTGCTGTTGCTGACAGCTGACGTTTTGTACGGAAAGCACTTGGCTCGAAACCGTAACAAATGCGACAATGTGCAAATGTGAGAATACGGATTTTCTTTCTTACCTTTGTCCCCCGAAATGTTTTGAAAAAGTATGATATTACAGAGAAAAGACATCGAAATCATGTCGCCGGCGGGAAATTTTGAGTGCCTGGCTGCTGCCGTTCAGGGCGGCGCCGATGCGGTTTATTTTGGTGCGGGCAGCCTGAATATGAGGTCGCGGTCGGCAAACAATTTCGCGATAAGCGATTTGCCGGAAGCAGTAAACAGATGCGGAGAGAAAGGCGTAAAGACTTATCTGACAGTGAATACTATTGTGTTTGACGACGATATGGCAATAATGCGCGAACTGATTGACGCTGCCGCGGATGCCGGCGTTTCGGCGGTTATCGTTTCCGATCCTGCAACGATAATGTACGCATCGAAAAAAGGCATGGAAATTCACCTGTCGACACAGATAAATATCACGAATTTCGAATCATTGCGGTTTTATTCGCAATATGCCGATGTGGCGGTGCTGGCACGGGAACTGACTCTGGATCAGGTAAAACACATTTACGGACAAATTGCGGCAAACAATCTGTGCGGTCCGGGAAACGGCAATATCCGTCTGGAAATGTTTGCGCACGGCGCACTGTGCATGGCGGTTTCGGGAAAATGCTATCTTAGTCTGCACGAATACAATGCGTCGGCAAACAGAGGAAGCTGCTATCAGGTATGCCGCCGCTCGTATACGGTAACTGACAGAGAAACAGGCAGAGAGCTGGAAGTGGACAATCAGTATATAATGTCTCCGAAAGATTTATGCACAATAGATTTCATGGACAGGATGCTTGACGCCGGAGTCAGGGTTTTCAAAATCGAAGGTCGGGCGCGGTCTGCCGAATACGTCAAAACCGTTACCCGCTGCTATTCGCAGGCTGCCGATGCCATTGTTTCGGGAGATTACACGCCGGAAAAGATAGCGGCATGGAAGAAATCCCTGTCGGCAGTGTTCAATCGCGGGTTCTGGGACGGATACTATCTGGGCAGACGTCTGGGCGAATGGAGCGAAACGTACGGCAACAAGGCAAGCAAACGCAAGACATATGTCGGCAAAGTAACAAATTTCTTTGCGAAAGTTTCCGTTGCCGAAATACTGATAGAATCGGACGAACTTGTCAAAAACGATGAAATACTGATAATTGGCTCCGTTACGGGAGTAGTGGAATCCGTTCTGAAAGAAATTCGCGTAGAAATGAAACCTGTCGAAAAGTCCGTCAAAGGCGAATACTGCTCTGTCCCCGTGAGCGAAAAGGTGCGCAGAGGCGACAAACTGTACAAACTGGTTGCAAATGAGAAATTTTGATTGCGTTTATATCGAAAATACCGGATGTAGTGTTAAATACAGTCATTGTCGCAATTCTGTTATACTGTCGGATGAATGTACGACGCCGGAATATTACCACTTAGCATTCCGGAACGAATTTCGACAATCAAGTTATCTAATTTACTTTGTAAGATTTGGAAAAATCCGCATCGTTCCTGCTCCAGTCTTGTGCTGACCAGCCTTGATTTTGAAATCAAATCGTTTATCCATTGATGAATGTCGGAGCAGATAGATTCATCATCTGTAAAAATACTGTTAACGGTAAACAACGGGATATCACAATTGAATTTATTGCCTTCTCGTGTCAGCATAATATTGTTTCCAACATCAACAGGACTGACATACAGATAAAAAGGCGCTTTATTATCGCCTTTGTTACCCGTGCCGGCATCTTTCTTAACCGTATTCACGAGTTCCGACAACTGCTTTAGCAGGAGCAATATGGTTTCCTTATTTTCAAAAACTCTTGCTCCGGCACAATATTTCAGCGATTGCAGTATCGGGGATATCGTGTGGACATTCCATATTTCTTTTGTCGGCAGATGCATGTACGTATCCGCCATCCGTTCACAAAGCGGCGTAATCGAATCTTTATCCTGTTGCGCACAAAAATCTTTATACGAAACATGCGTGTTATTCAATATGTTATACAAAACAAACAGTTTGAAAAACAACAGTTCTGGATAATTCAGAAAATGATAAAACGGGATATCGGAGGCAGTAACAAAGAGTTCCCTGTCGGCAACCGATTTTGATAATTCCGTTAAATTTTCGGATAATCGTTGAAAGTATCGAACGTAGCCGCCGGCATCAACAGAGCCGACTGTCGAATATCGCAATAATGCGCCTTGTACGGATGTGTAGTTCAATATTTTGTCCATGGAGATATCGAATTGTCGGCACAGGACATGCAGTTCATCTGCGTTGAGACTTGTTTTACCGCAGACTCTCCGATAAACAGCGTCCGGACTAATGTCCAGTATTTCTTCCATTACATCGATGAACTTTAGCTGTTCCGGTATTTTGGATTTTATGAGACCAAATAAAAACACCTGTTTTTCTTTCCATGTCTTATCAATTCCCTTCATATTTTCGAATTTTAAGTTCATAAATAAGGTACAAAGGTAACAAAAATTTCGATTTCTTCGTCGCATCGAGAAATTATGACAATTATTTTTTGCGAAAAATAAGAATTTCTCCAATTATTTTTCGCATAAAACAGGATTTTTTTCGAAATGCCTGTTTTTTTCTTATTTTTTGCAAATATATTGCTGATTTCTCTAATTTTCCGAAATTTTATTAAAAAATGCTGCAAAAATCAAATGCTGTTGCAAAAATCAATTTGGATGCGAAAAAAATACGGTTTATCTTTGTCCTCGAAATCGGAAATCCGAAAATTTGTACAGGACTTTGTTTCTTAAATACAAATTTCTCCGATTGACTTAGCGGTTCTGTTCCTCCCGTACTTGGAATTTGGCGGTTGGACAAAAACAATAAGAAATAGCGTTTGTCAAATTTTTCTCCTTATCGACAAACAACATTGCATCCGCAGTGTTCCTAAGAATGAGAAAGACTTGAATGCCTGGCAGGTGATAATCGACGTGATACAGTATTTATTTAATAAAATTACTAAAAAGATGAAAAAAGTAATATTTGGCGCAAGCGCCGTTTTAGCAATCGCAGCAGTTGCTGCAATCAATATCTATTTGAACAAGAGTTCAATTCAATTGTCGTCCATAACCAGAGC
>JAISSE010000025.1 GCA_031273285.1 Prevotellaceae bacterium | reverse complement strand
ATTCTGCCGGAATCGGGATTATCTGTCATAATCCTTCAGCCCGTCCATTAATTTTTGTCGGGAAAAAAATATTCTGCTTTTTACCGTTCCGATTTTAAGATTCAACGAATCAGCTATTTCCTTGTATTTGTATCCTGACGTGTGCATCCTGAACGGGATACGGAATTCCGGGTCAAGGGAATCGATTTTGCTGTTTATTTCGTTTGCCGAAAAAGATGACTCCGGAGTTAACTCGTCCGGCCGGCTATTGATTAAGAACTGATTGTCACTCGAATCGAATGTGGTTGCATGTTTAATGTTTCGGCGATAATTGTTGATGAAAGTATTTCTCATGATCGCAAAAGCCCATGCCCTCAGACTGGTATTGTCTTCATACTGTTCTTTGTAAGTCAAAGCCCTGAGGAAAGTTTCCTGCACCAGATCCTTGGCATCGTTTTCGTTGGATGTCAGGCTATATGCAAACCGGTTCAGACTGCTTTCCAATTCTAATAAATCCCTATCAAATTGACTTGTTTTCATTTCTTTTTATCTTTATCATTTCATAACTTCAATCTTTTAAGATGACGCCTTTCGTAAACCACATTTTCACCGCAAAAATCGCGCCACACGTGAACCCTACCGATACGTGTTTAAAAATAACTTCACTTAGCCATACAACAACCGACAATATTAAATGTTCAAAATTCATTTTGCGAAATATTCTTAAAACAGTCAGTCAGAATAATTTCAGTTGTTCATCACCGTCTTTCCTGATGAAAGTTTTGCGATGATACGGAGTAATACCCAGTTCATCAATGATTTTACGGTGTTTTTTTGTCGGATATCCCTTGTTGATATTCCACGCATATTCAGGATATTCCACTGCGATTTCGGTCATATAGTCATCACGGTATGTTTTTGCCAGAATGGACGCCGCCGCGATCGGGGCATAAATCGAATCGCCTTTTACTATGCAGGAGTGCGGAATGTTTTTGTAGGGGACAAACCTGTTTCCGTCTATCAGGATATATTCCGGTCTGACGGGCAGGGCGTCCAGCGCACGGTGCATGGCAAGGATGGAGGCTTTCAGTATGTTGATTTTGTCGATTTCCTTATTGTCCACAAAGGCAACGGCATAACCTATTGCATTTTCTTCTATGTATTGTCTTAATTTGTTGCGTACAGGCTCTTTAACCTGTTTCGAATCGTTAAGGTCGGGATGGAAGAAATTTGTCGGCAGAATAACGGCAGCGGCATATACCGGTCCGGCAAGACATCCCCGTCCGGCTTCGTCGCATCCGACTTCGATTCGTCCCTGTCGAACCGAGTTGAGAAGCAGCCTTACTGCATTATTTGAGTTCTTCGACAAATTTATTTACGTTTTAGTATAACTACAGCTTCAATACTATATGTGTTTGCGGCGTGCTCAATCATCTTTGCGATAAAGGCTTCGCCGCCGGATTCGACGTACCTGTCCCTGATTGTCAGCAGTATCTGTTTCACCAAATCGGCGGGTACATTTATCGTGCAAACACCTGATTTGATGCTTGCTTTGACTTCCGGGCGGGATATTTCTTTTATCATGCCTCCCGAAAACGTGATTTTGTCTCCTTCGACGCGGTATTTTGTTCCGGTATCTTTTCCGGAAAGCAGCACTGCGCCGGATTTTGCAAATTCGACGGATAAATTCGAAAAATCGCCGTTCTGCATCATGAGATTGAGGCTTTGGTCGGTAGTTTCGATTTTTACCACACTCCAGAGTCCTTTGATTTCATTTTTCAGCTTGGCGGCTTCGACCGCTACCGATATTGTCAAGAACAAAACCGGGATTAGAATAATTCGCTTCATATACACAAAATAATAATCGCCGCAAAGTTACGACAAATAATTTCTACTGCAAAATAAAAAACAAAATTCCCGCAAATAAAGCCAGAATCATTGTTCCGCTTAACATTCCCCGCATCGTTTTCAGCTTGTTTTTAAGTATATAGACATAAAATATCAATCCGTTGGGAAATATGCACAGACTGATAATTTTAGGGATGCTTCCCCGCAATTGGGGTATCCGCCAAACGGTCGAGTACCCGTAATCGTGAAATTTCACCAGATAAACAATCGAAAACAGTACGACGGGCAGTACTGTCGATAATATCAAGCCGAATGCGATGGAGTCTTTTTCCGATATTTTCATGTTGCTGTTTTTAATGCATAATTTTAAAAATGAGTTCTTTGAGCAGTTCGGCAGCCGGCATCGATGGGCTGTTCCAGCCTTTGCTTTTCATGTCGTATTCTCTCAGTAATTCAATGATTTGAACCGCTTTCAGGATGGAATATTTTCGTGCCGCCGATTCATAGTCTTTCAGAAAGAAAATATTTACTCCGAGCTGCTCCGCTATTTCTCTGGTTTGCAATCCTCTGCTGTTGCGTTTTACCACATGATATTTCAACAGTCGCAGAAACTGTGTAAACAGAGACGTTATAATCTGGGTTATCGGGCTGTCGTTCGGATTTTTACCGTAATAGTCAATGATTCTGTTCGCGGTAAACACATCTCCCGCAAGGACGGCGTTACTCAATGCAAACATGTTGTATTCCTTGCTGATACCTATATTTTTTTCGATATGCTCGGCGGTGATAGTCCTGTTGTTCTCCGGCAGCAGGATAAACAGCTTGTCCAGCTCGTTGACGATTCTGCTTAAATCGTTGCCGATATGGTCGGTGAGTATCGACGCCGCTGCCGGAGTGATACTTGCCCCTTTTTTTCGGAGATAACTCTGTATCCATTCGGAAATTTCGCTGTCGTACAGTTTTACGGTTTCCAGAACAGCGCCTTTCTTTTCGATTTCCTTGTATGCTTTTGTCCGTTTGTCGAGGGTTTTATCCTTAAAGCACAGAACCAGAATCGTGGATGCCAGCGGGGATGTGAAATAAATCTCCATTTTTTCCATCTCTTTCGAATCAAGATGTTGAGCTTCCTTTACAATCACAACCTGATGGTTAGCCATCATCGGAGGGCGCGAGGCGGCAAATATTATTGATCGCGCGTCGGTGTCTTTTCCGTAGATTATCAGTCTGTTGAATCCTTTTTCGGATTCGTCGAGAACATTGTCGGCAATGTATTCCGACAGTTTGTCGATATAGTAGGATTCCTCACCCATAAGAAGATAGACGGGGCGATATGTTTTCTTTTTCAATTCGTCCAGAATCTGTTCGTATTTGGCGATTACGTCTCTTGATTTGATTTTAGCCATATCTTCAATGTTTTACAAATAGCGGAATGAGTGATTATTTTTTAGCCGTCGCGTCTTCCACCAGCCAGTCCAAAACCTGCGACATGCCGAATCCCGCATGCAATATCTGCTGGGGAATGATGCTGGCTTCGCTCATTCCCGGTACCGTATTTATTTCAAGAAAATACAGTTTGTCATCGGAATAGATATAGTCTATCCGAACCAGTCCCCGACAGCCCAGACGACTGCCGATTTTTTTCGTAAGCGCCTTAACTCTGTCCGACAATTCTTCCGAAACGGGGGCAGGCGTGATTTCTCTGGATTTGCCTTCGTATTTTGCCTCGTAGTCAAAAAAACTGTTCTCGCTGACTATCTGCGTTACGGGCAGTTCGAGCGTCCGTTTATCCGTCGAATATATCCCGTGCGACAGTTCAATCCCTTCGACAAAAGATTCGATTATCACATCGCCGGCTTCTTTCCTTGCGGTTTCGACGGCGACCCTTAATTCGCGGGGAAACTTGACTTTGGTAACGCCGAAACTGCTGCCTCCGGCATTCGGTTTAACAAACATCGGGTAGGCGATTTTCCTTTCTATTTCGGTTTGGTCGAACGTGTCCGTCTTTTTCAGGAGAAAATCGTCCGCCATGTTTATCTCCAGACTGCGCAGATAGCATTTGCAGGCGTATTTGTCGAACGTCAGCGCCGAAACAAAAGCGTCGCAGGTTGTGTACGGTATCCCGATTAAATCGAAATATGCCTGAAGGATACCGTTTTCGCCCGGCGTTCCGTGTATGATTATGAATGCGCAGTCGAACACGATTTTTTCACCGTCCCGCATAAAACTGAAATCGTCCTTATTCACAGGAACACGTTGATACGGCGTTACATCAACATTCCATTCCGAGCCGCCGACCGATACCCTGTAGATGCAGTATTTTTCTTTCGGAAGATATTTTTCTATGGTAACGGAACTGCGGTCCGAAATGATTTTTTCCGAAGAATCACCGCCGTAAAGTATCGCTACATTTTTTTTCATGCCTTATTGTCAATCTGTTAATCTGTTTTGATTAAATGCAAAGTTAATCGAAAAAAACGAAATGACAAAACTCTCCAAACGAAAGCGGAGCAATTGACTGCATCGAAGTTACGTTTCGCAATTCGCAATTCGCAATTTTTAATTCGTAATTATACGACTCATATTGTCATCCACTGTTTAAATTCGGCGGCTTTGTTTTTGCTTACGAAAATGCGTTCGGGTGTTTCCGTATCGAGCGTTATAAGCAGGCGGCTGTCGAACCAGATGGTGATATTGACGATACTTTCCTTGGAAACAATATG
>JAISSE010000153.1 GCA_031273285.1 Prevotellaceae bacterium | reverse complement strand
TCAAATATTGACCCTATATATATTATATATATATTTTTTTATTTTTTTTATCTTTTGTTTTTTTTTGTGAGAGTGAGAGAGAGAGAGAGAGAGAGAGAGAGAGAGAGAGAGAGAGAGAGAGAGAGAGAGAGAGAGAGAGAGACTCATCCGGCGTATGCGTTAACGCGCGTCAATATAATTCTTTTTATACTAAAAAACAAAAATTGTCGTTCCTGTTTGGGTATACTTTATATATATACCCATATCTCTCTTCATATATCTCCGAAATCCGCAAATACAGTCCGAATAAAATATCCGAAACAGCGGGAACTTTTCCGATGCGGGAAGTCTCGAATAATAAATTTTTCACAAATCAAATTCCGATTGCCTATGAAACATGAAATGTAACCGCACCGACAAGTGAAAACGATAGTGAGTAGACTTGTTTATTCAAAAATATATTAACAAAAATTCTAAATGTGTAAACAAAAAATAGTAAATTTACATGAAAAGACACTTAAAAAAGATATCTGTAGATATCGGTTACTTAATGAAAACAGGCTTATTAAGCCTTGCGACAGGACTGTTGAGCCTGTCGTTGTATGCCCAGACAACCGTTAGCGGAACATTGACGGATAAAAGCGGAGAACTGCTATCCGGAGTAAACGTTTCCGTAAAGGGTACGTCAACAGGCGTAACAAGCAACACCGACGGAACATATTCGATTCGGATTTCGGATGGTCAGGCGGTGTTGGTATATTCGTATGTCGGATATATTACACAGGAAATCACTGTCGGCAGCCGTACGGTTATCGACCTGGTTTTGGACGAGGACACTGAGGCGCTTGACGAAGTCGTTGTGGTTGCATACGGCATTCAGAAAAAAGCGACGCTGACCGGCGCCATTTCTTCCACTACTTCGGAAGAAATTTCCCGTTCGGTGGCTACAACCACCTCGGGTGCACTGGTCGGAAAACTTGCGGGCGTCAACAGCCGCATGTCCGACGGACGCCCCGGAGCCAGCACAAGCATCAATATCCGCAATATGGGTACGCCGCTGTATGTCATTGACGGTCTTCAGAAAGACGAAGGTCAGTTCAACAATATCGACTTTAACGATATTGAATCCATCACCATACTGAAAGACGCTTCGGCGTCCATCTACGGAGTGCGCGCGGCAAACGGTGTAGTTGTCATCACTACCAAAAAAGGTAAACGTGGCGACAGGACAAATGTGAATCTCAATGCGTACTACGGGTGGCAAAGTCTGTTCAAGTTTCCCGAACCGGCTGATGCTCCCACTTACATACGCAGTTACATCCAGTCGGACGCCATCAAGGGGACTTCATCTCCGCGTTATACCATGGACGACCTGCAAAAGTGGGAAGAAGGAACGGAAAAAGGCTATCGTCCTTTCAACTGGTACGACTACATTCTCACCACTGCTCCGCAATGGTATGTTGGCGCCAACGCATCCGGAGGCTCCGAAAAAATCAACTATTACTTTGCCGTCAGTCATATCGACCAGTCGGACGTAATGCTGAATTACGGAGGTTTCTACCGTACCAACGTGCAGATGAACATCGAGGCAAATGTCGGGAAAAGGCTGAAAATGGGCGCCGGTCTTAACGGACGCATCGAAAAGAGGCGGCAGCCCGGCGTTCCCGGAGCCGACGACATCTGGCAGGGACTGTTTGCCATTTACCGCAATCTCCCGACGTCCCGCCCGTTTGCCAACGATAATCCGAATTATCCGGCGCGTACTTCGGGCAACACCGACGTGAATTTCGGCATGCTCAACTATCAGCTGTCCGGCGAATTTACGGATACGTGGCGTGTGGGGCAGTTGAATTTCAACATGGAATACGAGATTGCGGACGGACTGAAGTTCAAGGGACTGTTCGGATACTATCTGGCGCAAAGGTGGATGGACAATCAGGAGTATACCTACAAACTGTACGGATACGACGAAGCTACCGACACATATCCGGTGGTGTTCAGCATGGATAATCCGTGGCGCGAAAGAGACGTTCGCATGGTGGAAGAAACCACCACGCAGTTTCAGCTGACCTACGACAAGCAGTTCGGCGCTCATACCGTCAATGCGGCAGTGGTGGCGGAAAGTCTCGCACGCGACACTCCGGGTTTCTGGATACACGACCGTCCGGCTTCCAATGCCCTGAACCTGCTTTATTTCCAGACAATGGACACGTTTAACGACGACGGTCTCCGGACGGAAGCACGTCTGGGATATGCAGGTCGCATCAATTACAATTACGACCAGCGTTATCTTCTGGAATTGCAGGCACGTTACGACGGTTCGTGGAAATTTCCGCCGAATCAGCGCTGGGGATTCTTCCCTTCGGTATCGGCGGGATGGCGGATTTCAGCCGAAAATTTCTGGCAAAATTCGGCTTTAAACGATGTGTTGAGCGATTTCAAACTGCGGGCTTCCTACGGTCTTGTCGGCAGCGATGATGTCGACGGTTACAGCGCATTCGGCTACATGCCGGGTTACACCTATCGCGAGGGCGGTTCCACTTTGGACGGCAATTATGTTATCGGCACGCAGCCAAGAGGTTTGCCCGTAACGACCCTGTCGTGGCTGGAAGCCAAAATCTTTAACGCGGGCTTCGATTTCGCTCTGCTCGGCGGACGTCTGACAGGCTCGTTCGACTATTTCCGCCGTCTGCTCGACGGTCTGCCCGCTGCCCGCTACGATGTGCTGATACCTGCGGAAGTCGGTTTCAATCTTCCCAACGAAAATCTTAATTCCAGAGTTCATACCGGTTTCGACGGTCTTCTTACCTGGAAGGATAAAATCGGCGATCTCAGATACACCGTCGGCGGCAACTTTACTTTCGCCCGCCAAATCGACTGGCACTATTACAAGCCAAGATACGGCAATTCATGGGATTACTACCGCAATTCGCTGACCGAACGCATGGCTTATCTGAACTGGGGCTATCACGCCATAGGGCAGTTCCAGTCGTGGGAGGAAATAGCGAGGTACGAAATTGATAACGACAGGCAGGGAAACCGCACTCTGCGTCCGGGCGACATCAAATACGAGGATGTAAACGGCGACAAACGTATTGACGGTCTGGACGAACGTCCACTGTTTTTCCGTGAAGGAGGGCTGCCGTATCTCAATTTTGCAATTACGCTTGGCGCGGAATGGAAGGGCATCGACCTTGCCGCAGATTTTACCGGCGCTGCTTTTGCTTCATATACGCCCGACTGGGAAGGTCGAACGCCTTTCCACGACGGAGGAAACAATCCGCAGTACTACATGTCGAATCAGTGGCGACTGTCGGATCCGACCGACCCAAACAGCGAACTGATTCCCGGCAAATATCCGACACTTCTCGAGGGTAACGGCAGTCACAGCAACTACTGGAAGAGCGATTTCTGGACAATGAATGTCAGCTATATCAAACTGCGAAATCTGGAAATAGGATACACCATACCGAAAAAATGGGTAGGCAAAGCGGGTATCGAAAAGTTGAGAATCTATACCCAAATGCAGAATCTTTTCAGTATCGACAATCTGGGAGATGTCGAAATCGACCCCGAACTGACGGGCGGTTCCGGCGTTCAGTATCCTACGAACAGAGTGTTTAATATAGGAATAAGTCTTACTTTCTAAAACTTTTAATAAGATGAAAAAAATAAATATTTTATTGACAGGCATAATATCTCTCGTTTTTGCAGGATGTTCCGATTTTCTGGACAGAAAATCCGAATCGATACTGAGCGACGAACAGGTATTCTCCGACCAGAACATGATTACATCCGTGTTAGCCAATTACTACGGACGAATCGACTGGGGACAAAGCCTGGAACGCGGCGACAATTTCGCCATACTGGACGAAGCCTGCATTTCGAACGGAGGTCCCGACAACAGGCAGGATTTCGGCAACGATATGTGGCGCGTTTACGACTACACTTTAATCAGGCATCTGAATCAGTTTTTGCAGGGGATAAAATCCGATGCGGCAGCCGGTCTGGAGCCTGCCTACCGCAACCAGATTGAAGGCGAGGCGCGTTTTATCCGGGCATGGGTTTATTTCAACATGTGCCGGTGTATGGGAGGCATGCCGATTGTCGGCGACGAAGTATTCGCCTATTCGGGCGGTATGGACATCACGACCCTTCAGCATCCGCGTTCGACCGAAGCGGAACTGTACGACTACATTATCAGCGAATGTACGGCAATCGCAGGACTGCTTCCCGACGACCCTTCGGCAAACACGAATGCCGCCCGCGCCAACAAATGGGCTGCCCTGACGCTGAAAGCACGAGCCGCAGTCTATGCCGCTTCCATTGCCAAGTATAACTACCTGACGCCGGATGTGAAAACAGCCGGAGGCGAAGTGGGCATTCAGGCAAGTCTTGCCGCGGGATATTACGAAACAGCCTACAACGCCTGTCGGGAAATTATCACCGGAGGAAGATACCGTCTGTACGGGGACAATCCCGACAAAGGCGCCAATTTTTACGAAGCCATTTGTAAAAAAGGCAGTTACGAAGTTATCTGGGCGAGAGACTATCACTATCCCGGAAATACTACAGGGTTCACCAACAATGCCATTGCGACTTCGGTACGCGGCGATATTGACGCCAACATCTTTACTCCCACCCTGAATATTGTAGAGGCTTTCGAATACAGAAATAATCGCGACGGAACTTTGCCCGCACGCACAGCCGACGATTCCGATTATATCTATTACGATAATGCACAGGATATTTTCAGGGACAAGGATGCGCGGCTGTACGGAACGGTTGTTTATCCGGGTTCGGATTTCAACGGTATTCCGATGACGTATCAGGCAGGTCAAAAGTATTGGGACGGAGGCGAATGGAAAGAAAGAACTTCGTCTACCGGCTCGTCCGATGCCGACGGCGACCTTATCACGGCAGACAACGGTCCTGACAAGTCGAGCAGCCAGTACATAAACAATTCGGGGTTCAATCTTCGCAAATTTGTTGATTACAACAGAGATGCGTCGACACGCGGACGCGGCAGCGAAATGTGGTTCGTCAGAATGAGATATGCCGAAGTACTGATGATTGCCGCCGAAGCGGCTTTGGAATTGGGCAAACCGCAGACCGAAGTTTGCGGATATATCAACCAGATACGCGACAGAGCAGGTATTCAGCAATTGTCGTCCGTAACGCTGGACGATATCGTTCGGGAACGCCGGGTGGAATTTGCTTTCGAAAACCATCGCTGGTGGGACTTGAAACGCTGGCGCATAGCTCATCAGGTCTGGGACGGCAGTTCGGAAAGCTACAGCGCAACGCATTACTCGCTGTTTCCGTACCGAATCAAAGACCCTTCGCATCCGCAAAACGGCAAATGGGTGTTCGACAGGGTAAAATCCACCTGGACTTCTGCCTATCCGCGTTATTTCCAGTTACGGAATTATTATAATTTCATAGATCAGGACTGGATAAACAGAAATCCCAAAATTGTCAGGAATCCATATCAATAAAAAAATGAAAGTAAAGAATATGAAAACATTGATAAAAATGCATTTATTTGTGATATTGGCTGTTTTAGCAACATCATGCACAAAAGACAATTACGACAAGCCCGAATCGCACTTTACAGGCAAAGTGGTATACAACGGACAGGCTTTGGGCGTCAGAGGTTCCAACGGAGCCGTGTATTTGCAGTTCTGGCAGGACGGGTACGAACTGAAAACCTCGTTCAATGTGTATGTTACGCAGGACGGTTCCTATTCCGCAATATTGTTCGACGGCGTTTACAAGCTGGTAACCGTCAGCAACAACGGACCGTGGGTCAGCAGTCAGGATACCGTTGTCATTACGGTAAACGGCAATACCCAAAAGGATTACGAAGTTGTGCCGTATTATACGCTCGGCAATATCAACTATTCCGTAAACGGCAACACGCTGACGGCTTCGTTCGATATAACGGGAGTAACGACGACCCGAAATATCGAATATGTTGCTTTGATGGTCAATAAAACCAACTTTGTTGATTTCGGCGACGGGACGCATGTCAATTGGGTACGCAACATGAACGTAACACCGGGACATGTTGAACTGCAACTGGATATCACCAACGACCTGGCTAATCAGAAAGCCCTGTATGCCCGCGTGGGATTGAAGATTGACGGAGTAGGCGAAGGCGTATACGATGCCGGCGTTTACAAAATCAAGTAATTAATTGTAAATCATAAAACAAAAGGGCATAATTTAAAATTTCAACTTTGTGGATTCTCCGTATTTCATAAAAAAAAATACGGAGTCCCACAAAGTTTTTTTGTAAACATATTAATTTTTTTACTACATTTGTAGTCGAAAAATTAGGAGCTTTGCAAAGTTACAAATTTAAGTTAGAATCTGTAAATATTATAATTATGAATAGTAAAAAATTAGTTTCAGCAGTATTTATCTTATTTTCCGTTGCAAGTTTTGCACAATGGAATCCGACAACGGACAAAATAAGAACAAAGTGGGCAAGCGAAGTGAACCCGCAAAATGTTTTGGCGGAATATCCCCGTCCCGTAATGGAACGCTCCCTGTGGGCAAATCTTAACGGATTGTGGGATTATGCAGTTTTACCGGCAGGCGCCGGCGAACCGGACAAATTCGACGGCAAAATTCTGGTGCCGTTCGCCATCGAGTCCAACCTGTCCGGAGTGGAAAAGAGGCTCGGCAAAGATAACGAGTTGTGGTATAAACGCACATTTACAGTGCCTTCGACATGGAAGGGCAAATCTGTACTTTTGCATTTCGGGGCGGTGGACTGGAAAGCCGAAGTGTTTGTGAACGACGTCAAAGTCGGGACGCACAAAGGCGGATACACTCCTTTTTCGTTCGACATAACACCTTATCTGACGCGCGGCGAACAAAAACTTGTGGTCAAGGTATGGGATCCGACAAACGACGGCTATCAACCGAGAGGCAAGCAGGTTAACCGACCCGAAGGTATCTGGTACACGCCGGTGTCGGGCATTTGGCAGACCGTCTGGATTGAGCCGGTGGCAAAAAAACATATTGCGGCTGTGGTTCCGACGGCGAATATCGACACTAAACAGCTGTCGGTAAACGTGTGTGTGGCAAATGCTTCTCCGGGCGATATTGTGGAAATTGCGGTTAAGGACGCCGGAACAACCGTTGCTTCGGCAAAGTTCGCCGCAGGGCAGCAGATAGATATTCCCATACGGGACATGAAACTCTGGTCGCCGGAATCGCCTTTCCTCTACGATTTGGAAATCAGCCTGTTCGGGAACGGGGAATTGCAGGACAAAGTAACCGGTTATGCCGCGATGCGTAAAATATCGGTCAAAGCCGATAACAGTGGAATCTTACGCATGCAATTGAATAACAGGGATTATTTCCAGCTTGGTCCTTTGGATCAGGGATGGTGGCCCGACGGTTTGTATACTGCTCCGACCGACGAGGCTTTACTGTATGACATACAGAAAACAAAAGAGTTGGGATTCAACATGATCCGCAAACACGTCAAAGTGGAACCCGCACGCTGGTACACTCATTGCGACCGTGTCGGGATACTTGTGTGGCAGGACATGCCGAGCGGAGGAAATTCACCGCAATGGCAAATGCATCAGTTTTTTGACGGGAAAGAAGCCGTTCGACCCTACGAATCCGAAGCAAATTTCCGTCAGGAATGGAAAGAAATCATTGATTTCCTGAAACCCAATCCCTCCATAGTCGTGTGGGTACCTTTCAACGAAGCCTGGGGACAGTTTAAATGCGCAGAAATTGCAGCATGGACGAAAAACTACGACCCTTCGCGTCTGGTTAATCCCGCCAGCGGCGGAAACCATTATCCCGAAGCGGGAGACATGCTGGATATACATCATTATCCGAATCCGCGCATAACATTGATTAACACTAAAAAAGTAAATGTCTTAGGCGAATTTGGCGGTATCGGTCTTGCCGTTGAAGGGCATTTGTGGCAACCCGATAAAAATTGGGGATATGTTCAGTTTAAAAACGCCAAGGAGGTTACGGACGAGTATATTAAATATGCCGAACAGTTGAAGGAAACAATCAGACGCGGATATTCGGCGGCAGTTTATACTCAGACAACGGATGTCGAAGGCGAAGTAAACGGATTGATGACTTACGACCGCAAGGTTATAAAACTTGAGGAAGACAGATTGAAACAGGCAAATAAGGAAGTTTGCAATTCCCTGTCGAAATGATGATTAACATTTAAATTCATATACAATGAAAAAAATATTTTTTATCTGCTTTGCCGCCCTGTTTGCATGCGGCGGAAACGAGACGGTGCAGGTGCCGGTGTTGAAAAATGACCTTCGCGCTCCGGCTTATCCTCTGGTAACGATAGATCCGTATACCAGCGCGTGGTCGTTTACCGACAATCTTTACGATGATGATGTCCGGCACTGGACGGGAAAAGAGTTCCCGCTTATCGGAGCCATCAGAGTGGACGGGCAGGCGTATCGTTTTATGGGCGTGGAGAAAGCTCCGATGAAAGCTGTCGGCGCTATTTCGTACGAATCGGCATGGACGGGCAAATACACTCTCGACCCGCCTGCCAAAGGCTGGGAAAAACCCGATTTCGACGACAGGAAATGGGCTTCGGGCGAAGCTGCTTTCGGTACCGGCGATTATGCAAACGTCAAAACTACCTGGACCACATCCGACATCTGGGTGAGAAGAACAATAAAGGCGGAAACCGTTCCCGAAGGCAAATTATTTCTGAAATATTCGCATGACGACAATTTTGAATTGTACATCAATGGAATACAGGTTATAGGGACGGGATACGAATGGCGGCAGGATGTTATTGTGGAACTGAAGAATGAGGTAAAGGAATCGATTAAGGACGGAAACATTGTGGTTGCCGCCCACTGCCACAATCAAACGGGCGGAGGTTTTGTCGATTTCGGCATATATACGGAAGATACAAGCGCGAAAAAATCATTTGACAATCCGGCTGTGCAAAAATCGGTGGACGTGCAGGCTACGCAAACTCATTATGTATTCGAATGCGGAAATGTGGAGCTGAAACTGTCTTTTATCGCCCCTCTGCTTCCGAACGACCTGAATCTGATTTCCCGACCCGTCAATTATATCGCATACGATGTGAAATCGCTTGACGGAAAGGAGCATCAGACGGAAATATATTTTGAAGCATCGCCAAACTGGGCGCTCGACGACCCCTTGCAGCAGACAAGCAAGTCCAGAGCATACGAATTCAAGAATGTAAACAAGGAAGTTCATCTGTTTGCGAAAACAGGCAGCGACGAACAGAAGGTGCTCGGCAAACGCGGGGACGATGTGCGTATCGACTGGGGATACTTCTATCTGAGCAGTGAAAAGGAAAATGCTTCATTTGCAGTTGGCAACGGTTATGATATACGGGCGCAGTTCGCCAATAACGGAGCGCTTTCGGGCGACGCCAAAGCAAAGGACAATGCCAATCTCGCCATAGCGCAGTCGCTGGGTACGTCGCAAGCCGCATCGGGTAAAATCCTGATTGGCTACGACGATATATATTCCATTCAATATTTCGGGACAAATCTCCGTCCCTACTGGAAGAAAGACGGAAGCAAGTCGATAGAATCGGCATTTGCGGATGCCTGCAACGAGTTCGTTTCATTGAAAAACAAATGCGCCAAATTCGATTACGACCTGATGACGGCGGCAACTTCGGCAGGAGGCAGGGAATATGCCGAACTGTGTGCGCTGGCTTATCGTCAGGCAATTGCGGCGCATAAACTGGTGGAAGCTCCGAACGGCGATTTGCTTTTCCTGTCCAAGGAAAATTTCAGCAACGGCTCAATCGGCACTGTTGACATTACTTATCCTTCGGCGCCCCTGTTCCTTTTATATAATCCGGAACTTGCCAAAGGGCTGCTGAATCATATTTTCTATTACAGCGAAAGCGGCAAATGGACAAAACCGTTCCCGGCTCACGATGTGGGAACATATCCATGGGCGAACGGACAGACTTACGGAGGAGACATGCCTGTGGAAGAAGCCGGTAATATGCTGATTGTAACGGCTGCCATAGCCAAAGTCGAAGGAAATGCAAAATATGCCGAAAAACACTGGGATGTGCTGACAACCTGGACGGATTATCTGGCAGAAAACGGTCTTGACCCCGAAAACCAGTTGTGTACCGACGATTTTGCGGGGCATTTCGCGCACAATGTGAACCTTTCCGTGAAGGCAATAGCGGGCATCGCTTCTTACGGCTATCTTGCCGACCTGCTCGGTAAAAAAGACGTTGCCGAAAAATATACCGCAAAAGCAAAGGAAATGGCTGGGGAATGGGTAAAAATGGCAGACGACGGCGATCATTACCGCCTGACTTTCGACCAGCCGGGAACATGGAGCCAGAAATACAATCTTGTATGGGATAAACTTCTTAAACTGAATATTTTTCCCGAAACGGTAGTTCAAAAGGAAATCCCCTATTATCTGACAAAACAGAATACTTACGGGCTTCCGCTGGATAATCGCAGGAATTACACCAAAGCCGACTGGATTGTGTGGACGGCTACACTTGCCGACGATGCGGAAACATTCGGCAAATTTATTGCGCCGCTGCATAAGTTTGTGAACGAAACGACTGACCGTATCCCAATGTCCGACTGGTATAACACCGACAGTAAGAAACATGTCGGGTTCAGAGCGCGTGCCGTTGTAGGCGGATATTATATTAAATTATTGGAAGACAGATTAAAGTAATGTGTTAATATTTGATTTTACTCTGTGGTTTTCTGCGTGAAATACAGGATTCCACAGAGTTTTTTTATTTCCACCAAGACAAAGTTATCGAAATTTTTTTTGTATATGCGTCCATTTCCTTTTCTTTCGGAGATTATTGTCGGTTTTGCAAAATAGCTTTCACCTTTTCTTCAGAGAGATCCGTCAAAGCGGCAATGTCTTTTATGGACATACCTCTGTCGGCACAGTTAAAGACAATTTTTGTGCGTTCCTTTGCTATGCCTCTTGTTTCGCCTATTGCTATGCCTCTCGCTTCTCCTCTCGCTTCTCCTCTCGCTTCTCCTATTGCTTCTCCTATTGCTATGCCTCTTGTCTCGCCTATTGCTATGCCTCTTGTCTCGCCTATTGCTATGCCTCTTGCTTCGCCTATTTCTATTCCTATTGCCCTTCCGTCGTCCAGGTAGGACTTAATCGATTCCAAATACCGGGCGCTTTCTCTATATGCTTCCATTTCTTCTGGTTTTAAATTATTTGTCTGTAATATTTCGTCGTATAATCTTACAAAAAGTTCGTCTTCTATCTGTTCGGGACGTTTCCGTAAACTTTCCGCATTTTTCATGGTGTACAACCAATAATCGAATTTCGTTTTTATTTCGTGTTCTTTCAGGGTAAATTTGGTCAAATCAACAAACACCAGAT
>JAISSE010000315.1 GCA_031273285.1 Prevotellaceae bacterium | reverse complement strand
TCGTTCCGGATTCTGTAACTGTCGATTTTGGTGATGAATAACATGTTCGGCGCCAGTTTTATCAGCCTTTGGCTTACGAATTTTCACATTATTTTAGAGTATCAGCAAATTTTTATGTAATTTTGCAAAAATTATTGGATTGGTATTTCAATACTGCTCTATGATGTAACGATAAGAATATGACAATAAATAAAGGAATGCTATACTGGTCTCGGGGCTGTGTTACCGAAACCGGACAAAACGGAGAAACAATATCGTGCCGCGCGGTGAAAAACTGTCACAAACTGACGGTTTACAACTGGTTGCGAAATATTCCGGCTGACAGGGAATACGATATTTTTGAAGTCAGATTTAAAAATACGCGGAAGGGATTTTACAGAAATGTCAATCATATTGAACTGAAGGAAGGCGATATAGTCGCCGTTGAGGCGTCGCCGGGTCATGACATCGGGATTATATCGAGTTTGGGACCTGTTGCCGAAATCAAATTTCTGAAATCGAACCCCAATATTACGGATGCGAAGACGGCGGATCTGAAAAAAATCTACCGCATTGCCAGGACTGTCGATATAGAAAAATGGCAGGAAGCCGTGGCTCTGGAATATACGACGATGATTCGGTCGCGCAAAATAGCGTCGTCGCTGGGCTTGAACATGAAAATAGGCGATATTGACTTTCAGGGCGACAAGACGAAAGCCATATTCTACTATATTGCCGACGAGCGTGTCGATTTCAGAGAACTGATTAAAATCATGGCGGAGACGTTCAAAATCAGGATTGAGATGCGACAGATAGGCGCGCGTCAGGAGGCGGGGCAGATAGGCGGGATTGGTCCCTGCGGCAGAGAACTGTGCTGTGCGCAGTGGATGCGGAATTTCATTTCGGTATCGACCAATTCGGTACGCTATCAGGAAATATCCGTTAATCCGCTGAAACTCGCCGGGCAGTGCAGCAAGCTGAAATGCTGTCTGAACTATGAACTTGACACATATCTCGACGCCTGGGACACTCTTCCGAAAGTGCGTCAGATTGAAACGATAAACGGCGTCGTATTTCTGCAAAAAACGGATGTGCTGAAGGGAATAATGTATTTCTCCGCTGCCGGAAGTCAGCAGATGTTCCCCATTCCCGTCGAGAAAGTCAGAGAAATGGTTGATCTCAACGGTAAAGGCGAAAAAATCGAACTGTATATCGACAGCAGCGAAATTGATTCCGGATTCAAGAGCGCGGTAGGCGAAGACAGTCTTACACGTTTCGACAAAAGCCGGAAAAAGCGCAAGAACAAGAAAAAACCCGCCGCCCGGAACAATCCCGGACAGGGAAACAATCCCGGACAGGGGAACAACAGGCGTCGGGAAAACGGAAACGGCAAACAGAAAAAATCACAGGAACAGAAAAAATGACAACAGGGACGGGACACGGATATTTTTTCGTACTGCTTTTTACGATTGTGATTGCGTGGTCGTGCGCCGACAGAAACGGGGTATGGCGGCAAAACGGGATTATAACGGACTGTCGCTGGAACAAGGACTCGACGCTTCGATTCGATATCCCCGTCGATGACACTGTTTCGCTGTATTCCATCTCGGTCAATTTGCGAAACAGAACCGACTACGGCTTTCAGAATCTGTATCTGTTCCTGAATATCACGGCTCCCGGCGGCGCCGCAACCACCGATACGCTTAATTTCATCCTTGCATACGACGACGGCAGATGGACGGGCTCGGGCGGGCTGTTTTCGAAATACAGAGAAAACATGTTTTTATATCGCAAATATGTCAGATTTCCCTACAGGGGGAATTACACCGCAAGCATCAGGCACGGAATGCGGAAAGACGAGCTGGAGGGTATTTCTTCCGTGGGGCTGAGCCTGAGTTTTTCAGAAGATTAAGATACTAATTATATATATTATGAAACCTATAATTGCTCCCGTAGATAAAAAATTAATCGAAAAAGAATTGACAATAAACAATTTCTTGAGATACACCAACAACGGCGGTAATTTGCTGTACATTGTCAATCACAAGAATGCGCCCAACACCATGCTCGAAATCGGTCGTTTGCGCGAGATAGCATTCCGTTCGGCAGGCGGAGGAACGGGAAAGAACGTTGATATCGACGAGTTTGACGTGTCGGACGAACATTATTATTCGCAGCTGATTGTCTGGAATCCCAAGGAACGCGAAATACTCGGAGGATACCGGTATATCGCCTGCAACGACATATCGGCGCACAACCTCGCCACTTCGGAACTGTTCAGCTTTTCCGATAAATTTGTCGAGGAATATCTTCCGAAAACCATAGAACTCGGACGCTCGTTTGTGCAGCCGAATTACCAGACGACACAGCTGCGAAGCAAGGGGCTTTATGCTCTGGACAATCTGTGGGACGGGCTGGGGGCGCTCATTCTGCGGCATCCCGACATGAACTATTTCCTCGGCAAGGTTACGATGTACGGAACGTTCAACACCGAAGCGCGCGACATGCTGCTGTATTTCCTTCGCAAACATTTTTCGGACGAAGAAAACCTGATTACTCCGATAGAACCGCTGAAGACAAATCCGGATGTGGAAAAACTGAACAAGCTGCTTGTCGGAGAAACATACAGAGACGATTACCGGATTCTGGCGAAAGAAATAAGGTCGTTCGGCGAAAATATCCCCCCGCTGATAAATTCGTACATGAACCTGTCGCCTTCGATGAAAGTTTTCGGAACAGCCATAAATTACGGCTTCGGAGATGTCGAGGAAACGGGAATACTTATAAAAATAAGTGACATATACGCCGAAAAAATCGAACGCCACGTGGGTCCCATTTTCAAAATGGTGAAAAAACTGCGTAATCTGAGGCGAAAACAGTAGGCGATTTTATATAATTACGAATTAAAAATTACGAATTACGAAACGTGAGTTCGACGCAGCCAAACGAAAATCGACGCAGTCAATTGAAAATCGGCGTAGCCAAATGCATCCGTAATATGGGTAAATATTTTATATATGTTTTATAATTATACGGCAAAAATCCGCAGTCTGTAATGGCAAAAAACAATAAACTGCTGCAAATACACGGTTTTGAAGAGAGTCTTCTCTCTCTTGGCATCGGCAGAAACTGTCGCTGTCTTGCGGCTGTCAGCGGAGGCATCGACTCCATGGTTATGGCGCATCTGTTTGTGCATTCGGGCTATAAATGTGCATTAGCCCACTGCAATTTTTCCCTGCGGGGCGACGAATCCGATGCCGACGAGGAGCTGGTCAGGCTTTTCGCCGACAGTCATGATGTCCCCTTTTACACGGTTCGATTCGACACAAACGGATATGCCGCCGAAAACAAAATCTCCACACAGCTTGCGGCAAGAGAATTGCGCTATAACTGGTTCGAAGAGATACGGCGGCAGCACGGATTCGACAAAATAGCCGTGGCTCACAATTCCGACGACAGTCTGGAAACGTTTTTCATCAACCTTTCACGCGGGGCGGGACTTAACGGACTGACGGGAATACCGAAAAATACGGACACCCTCATCAGACCTCTGCTCGATTTTTCGAGAAAAGACATCGAAAAATACGCATCCGCAAACAATATCCGCTTCAGGGAAGATTCGTCGAATCTGTCCGACAAATATCTGAGAAACAAACTGCGGCATCTGGTTCTGCCGGCGCTGGACGGTATCGTTCCCGCGTTCAGGGGAAAAGCCGCCGAAAGCATTGATTATCTCGACAAAGCCAATAAATTTATCGAGGCGGAAACAGCGGCGTTCATGGAGCGGAACAGTTTCGCAAAGGGAAACGACATTTATATCCCGCTCGACGAAATCCGCCGGTTTCATTCCGTGGAAATCAGACTGTTTTATATTCTGGCGGCTTACGGTTTTCGGGGCGAGACAATCGCGAATATCCGTAACTGTGCGGACAGTGCGGTGTGCGGAAAACAGTTTTTCTCCTCCACTCACCGTCTTTTAATCGACAGAGCGTATCTTGTAATATCGCCCGCCGCCGAAACCGTGTCTTCGTATATGATTGATGCAGACACCGACATTTGCACCGACAGGTTTGATCTGCACTGTGAGATTGTCGAAAAAGATTCCGGCTTCCAGCTGCTGCGCAACAGAAATACGGGTGAATTCGACCTGTCGAAACTGAGCTTTCCGCTGATATTGAGACCATGCAAAGACGGAGACCGGTTTATGCCTTTAGGGATGAACGGGATGAAGAAACTCAGCGATTTTTTTATTGATATTAAACTGCCCGTAACCGAAAAAAAACGTCAGCTTATACTGGTTTCCGACGGGCAGATTGTCTGGGTTGCGGGCTTGCGTCCCGACGAGCGGTTCAAGGTAACGGAAACCACAAAACAAGTTTTGCGAATCCGACTGAATTTTTTCTCCGAAGCGCCGGGGATTTAAAAGGAATGTACGCAGATTACTAAGGTATGAGAAATAAAAACTTATAACAGGGAACTCCTAAAAACTGCTTTTTTGGCGTTCGACTTCAATTTTTAAATCCTCATTTACAATTGGTAAACTCCGGTTTAAAAATCTTGTCTGCCTTGAAAAAAATCGAGTTTTTAGGAGTTCCCAACAGATATGAAGTTCAAGACCTCGAAGAGGTCAAATGTTTATAGAAGAAATGTACATCTCTGCTGTGCGACCCCGAAGGGGTCGAATCAAAACACAACATCGTTTTTCTATAAACATATGATGTCTTCGACATCAAAACCGTTATACTTTAGACATTATGTGCAATAAGAGTTTATAAGGCTTTCTTTAAAAAAGATACGAAAGTTGTGCAAACCGCAGGCGATTAGCATAACCTTATCGTCGAAACCGTATTTATGACATCTGATACCAAAACTTTGTCATTATAGTTATGGTGAAATTTATTAATCCTTGATTAACAGAATATTACCCTGCGTTTTTGTATGTTATTTGATAGCAACTTGGTATGAATACGACGATAATCCGATTCTGATATTTTATACAATGAAACATCAGTAACAAAAAGATAAAAACACGCATGTTTTAGTCTGCCGCAACCATGCGGGAAGAAAAAATCGGGAGAGTTGAGCGCTTTTTTTTATTGAGAGTTGAGAGTTTTTTTCACCCCCACTCTCAATTCTCAATTCTCAATTCTCAATTTTTTTGTACATTTGCATGTTTTTAGTGGGACGCAATATTTTGTTAAAGAAATGAACATAAGGGGAGTAACATTATTTTTATTTATCATATCCGTTACATTTGTATCTTGCAATATGAGAATGACACAGGACGAAAAAAAATTGATTAACAGCGGCGGAGCG
>JAISSE010000310.1 GCA_031273285.1 Prevotellaceae bacterium | reverse complement strand
TTGAATGCTCCTTTGCCTGTAAAAGAATTGTTGGAAAATATACCGGAACAGTACAAGCGAAAAGTAGAACTGACGGAAGAAGCCACAATGCTTGCCGATTGCTATATCAAAGAAAAAGTAGTAGGGAAAACAAGCAGAGAGGATTGTTTCCATATTGCTTTGGCAACCATCCACAGGGCAGATGTTCTGGTTAGCTGGAACTTTAAACATATCGTCAATATATTGAGAATAAGAGGATACAATTCCGTAAACATAAAATACGGCTATCCGGCAATAGATATTCGTTCACCAAAAGAAATAGTAATATGAAAACAGGGAAATCGGAAGCTATACAGGGCTTTAAAGCGGTTGAATTTATGCGTAAGGTTCGCAAACAGATAAACGAGGATACAAGAGATATGAATTTTGAAGAACTCAAAAAATATTTTGAAATCAGGCGTTCATCTGCAAATGCCGTAAGTAACAAACAAAACTATACGGTGCAGTAATAAAACACTAATCAATAAAGGGAACTTCTAAAGCGTGTAAACGTTATAAAACAGTTTGTCGGAGACATAAACACCGGAGGCTGTCTCCAAAAAGAGACATTTTTCAACCGCAAGGTTCGCAAAGAATTTTCGCAAAATTCACAGGGGAAACAGTATCGGCAACATAAACTTTGCGACCTTTGCGGTTACACGGATTTTTAAGACACTCTCTGCTTTAAACAGTGAAAAACATCCCTGTCGCGGCTTTTGTTTTCCGATTTATATAATCTTTTATATCTTTGCAATCGGTTTTGAGAAATATAAACGTCAAAATTCAGGTGAAAATGTTCAAATTTGTAAAGATGCACGGAACAGGAAACGACTATGTATATATCGACTGTTTCGACCAGAATGTAGATAATCCGCAAAAGCTCGCCGTCGAAGTGAGCGACAGACACAAAGGCATAGGTTCCGACGGATTGATACTGATAATGCCTTCCGAAGTCTGCGACTTCAGGATGCGCATGTTTAACGCCGACGGCTCGGAAGCGCAGATGTGCGGCAACGGGTCGCGCTGTGTGGGCAAGTATGTCTATGACAGAGGTTATACCGACAGGAAGACGATTACTCTGGAAACTCTGGCGGGGGTGAAGACCTTGGAATTGTTCCCTGTCGGCGGGAAGGTTGAAAAAGTAAAAGTCGACATGGGCGCTCCCGTTCTGGATGCCGGAAATATTCCCGTCGTATGGCACGACCGGCAGTTAATCAACGAAACCGTTGACTTCGAGCCGGAAAAATATGCCCTGACCGCTGTGTCGATGGGCAATCCCCATGCGGTGATTTTCACGGAAGGCATTGATAATCTTGATTTGGAAACGATAGGAAAGAAAATCGAAAACCATCCGATGTTTTCCGAACGGGTGAATGTCGAATTTGTCGAAATCATCTCGCCCGTACATGCCAAAATGCGTGTCTGGGAACGCGGCAGCGGAGAGACTTTGGCTTGCGGAACAGGCGCCTGCGCGGTAGAAGTGGCTGCCGTACTGAATCGAAAGCTGGAACGGAAAGCGACAGTTTCTCTACTGGGCGGAGATCTCGAAATCGAATGGAATGAAAGCAACAGTCACGTGTATCTTACCGGCGAAGCCGTTACGGTTTTCGAAGGGATATATTATTAATTACGAATTGAAAATTAAAAATTACGAATTGAAAATCGGCGTAGCCAAACGCAGGTTCGATGCAGTCAGTGATTTAACATGTTTTTTCTCAATGGTTCGTGTGAATCATAAGTGTAAATATTTTTTATTATGATAAAATTAAATGAGCATTATACCGAAATCGGTAACAATTATTTATTTGCAGAAATAGCAAGACGGGTAAAAGAATATCGGGAGAATCATCCCGAACAGAAAGTCATCAGTCTGGGAATCGGCGATATAACACAGCCCATTGTCCCCGCCGTAATCGACGCCATCACCAAAGCGACCGCAGAGATGAGCAGGGCGGAAACCCTGCGGGGATATGCGCCTTACGAGGGTTATGATTTTCTGGTTCAGGCGATACTGAAACACGATTTTACGGACAGAAATATCCCGATCGAAGCCGATGAAATATTCGTGAGCGACGGCGCAAAAAGCGACACGGGAAATATCGGCGACATACTGGGGCAGGACAACAGGATAGCCATCACCGACCCCGCATATCCCGTTTATGTCGATACCAATAAAATGGCGGGACGCGACATCGAACTGCTGCCCTGCACCCCCGCAAACGGTTTCGTGCCGGCGTTTCCCGAAAAAACGGCAGATGTGATTTATCTGTGCTATCCGAACAATCCGACGGGAACGGTACTGACAAAATCACAGTTGAAACCCTGGGTTGATTATGCGCTGAAACACCGGTCGCTGATACTGTACGATGCGGCATACGAGGCTTTTGTGTCCGAAGCGGACGTACCGCACAGTATTTTCGAAATCGAAGGCGCGAGGGAAGTGGCGATTGAGTTCAGAAGTTTCTCCAAGACAGCCGGATTTACGGGCTTGCGGGCGGGATATACGGTTGTGCCAAAAGACCTGACCGCCAAAACATCAAAAGGCGAAATCCTTTCGCTGAACGCCATGTGGAGACGGCGTCAGTCCACCAAATTCAACGGAACGGCATATGTTATCCAGCGCGGAGCCGAAGCGGTCTATTCGCCCGAAGGTCAGCGTCAGACAAGGGAAACCATTGCCTATTACATGCAAAATGCCGGAATCATTAAGTCGGGACTGGAAAGTCTGGGACTGCAATGTTACGGAGGAGTGAACGCTCCCTACATCTGGTGCAAAACACCGGACAATATGACTTCCTGGGAATTTTTCGATTTGCTGCTCAACAAAGTACAGACAGTCGGAACCCCCGGTTCGGGTTTCGGTACGGCGGGCGAAGGCTTCTTCCGTTTCACGGCATTCGGACAAAAGGAAGAGACTCTGGAAGCCGTCGAAAGAATACGGAAAATCTCATAAGTTTACATATATATATTCGTTACAACAGCTATGGAAGGAAAAAATTTATATGAATGCGGTTTTGAACATGATTCCTGCGGTGTGGGAATTATTGCGAACATCAAGGGCGACAAATCGCACGACATTGTCGAAAAGGCTTTGCGGATTCTTGAAAACATGCTGCATCGCGGAGCCGAAAGTTCCGACAACAAAACAGGCGACGGAGCAGGGATAACAGTACAGATTCCCCACGAATTTACACTTTTACAGGGTATTCCCGTACCCGCACCGGGGAAATACGGCACCGGCATCCTGTTTTTACCGAAAGATAAAAAACTTTCCGCCCTGTGCCTCGACGTCATCAGGGAAATTCTGGAAGAAGAAGGATTGTCGCTGCTTAAAATCAGAGACGTACCCGTCAATACCGACATTCTGGGAGAAATCTCAAGAAATTCGGAACCCGATATCAAGCAGATATACGCGGTCGGGAAAGACAGTCCGGGAAATCTGGAAACCAGGCTGTATATCGCAAGAAGAAAAATCGAAAACAAAATAGGCGCGCTCCCGTCCGTCAAGGCGCACGGTTTTTATATCGTAAGCCTGTCGTCGCAGCGGCTTACGTATAAGGGCATGTTGACGTCAACGCAGTTGCGGGAATATTTTCCCGACTTGAGCGACCCGTATTTCACAAGCGGGCTGGCGCTGGTACATTCGCGTTTCAGCACAAATACATTGCCCACCTGGGATTTGGCGCAGCCTTTCCGCCTGCTGGGACACAACGGCGAAATAAATACCATTCGCGGAAACAGGCACTGGATGCAGGCGCGCGAAAGCGTGCTGAAAGCGCCGGGTCTAAGCGAAGCGGAAGGTATTTTCCCCATCATTCAGGACGGCATGAGCGACAGCGCCTCGCTCGACAATGTCCTCGAATATTTTGTGATGACGGGAAAAAGTCTGCCGCACGCACTCTCCATGCTCGTTCCCGAAAGCTGGAACGAAAAAAACCCGATATCGAACGAGTTAAAAGCATTCTACGAGTATCACAGCGTGATTATGGAGCCGTGGGACGGTCCGGCAAATCTGCTGTTTACCGATGGACGGTATGCCGGAGGGATGCTGGACAGAAACGGTTTGCGTCCCGCTCGCTATCTGATAACAAAAAACGACACCATCGTGATTGCTTCCGAAGCCGGCGTACTCCCCTTCAATGCCGAAGAAGTGAAGGAAAAGGGACGTCTGCAACCGGGCAAAATGCTGATGATCGACACCGTAGAGGGCAAAATATATTACGATTACGACCTTAAAAAAGAACTGGCTTCGGCACATCCATACGGAGAATGGCTGGCAAAAAACAGAATAATGCTGTCCGACATATCATCCGGACGTGTGATTAAGCACCGCGTCGCCAATCACAGGGAGTTTCTCCATGCTTTCGGATACACGAAGGAGGATATCGAACGGATAATCATCCCCATGGCTACCGATGCGAAAGAGCCGGTAGGCTCGATGGGCAACGACACGCCTCCGGCGGTGCTGTCGGAAAAACCGCAGCTGCTGTACAACTATTTCCGACAACTGTTCGCGCAGGTAACAAATCCCCCGATAGACCCCATACGCGAGGAACTCGTGATGTCCCTGTCGCTGTATATCGGTCGTCAGGACGGTAATTTTCTTGAGCCGTCGCCGGATTTGTGCAAGATGGTGAAACTGCATGCTCCGGTTATCGGCAATGACGAACTGGACATTCTGGCAAACCTGGGATACAAGGGATTCAGAGCTTTATCGCTTCCCATGGTATTCGACGCCAAAAAGGGCTACAGGGGAATGGAGTCGGCGCTGGACGACCTTTGCAGTAAGGCGGAGCAGGCGGTCGGCGACGGGTATAACTACATAATACTAAGCGACAGAAACGTCGATGCAAACAGGGCTGCCATACCTTCGCTTCTGGCGGTATCGACCGTGCATCACCATCTTATAGCCAAACGGAAAAGAATGCAGATAGCCATTATTGCCGAAACGGCGGAAGCCCGCGAGGTTATGCACTTTGCGCTGCTGTTCGGTTTCGGGGCTACTGCCGTCAATCCGTACATGGCGCTTTCGGTGATAGATGATTTGACAAACCGCGGAGAAATTCGCAACGACTACAAAACGGCGGAGAAAAAATATATCAATGCCATACATAAGGGGCTTCTCAAAATAATGTCGAAAATGGGAATATCCACATTGCGAAGCTATCACGGAGCGCAGATTTTTGAAGCGGTGGGATTAAGTCAGGCTTTTCTCGAAAAATATTTCAAGGGGATGAACTCCAGAATAGGAGGTATCGGTCTCGAAGAAATTGCGGCAGACGCGCTTGTGCGGCATTCGAATGCATTTGAAAATGAAATCGATTCAAACCCGATAAACAGCGGAACGTATGCCTACAGGCGTAACGGCGAAAACCACGCATGGAATCCCGAAACCATCTCGAAGCTGCAAATAGCGACAAGAACGGGCGATTACGCAAAATTCAAGGAGTTTACCCGTATTGTGGACAACAAGCCTTCGGCTGTGTTTCTCAGAGATTTTCTTACTTTCCGCAAAAATCCTGCTGGCGCGATAGATATCTCCGAAGTCGAATCCGTCGAAAATATCATGACATATTTTGTCAGCGGCGCCATGTCCTTCGGTTCCATCAGCAAGGAAGCCCATGAAACCATAGCTGTTGCCCTGAACGCAATCAACGGAAAAAGCAATACCGGCGAGGGCGGCGAAGACTCCGCCCGCTTCGTTACGGGCGACGACGGGCTGAACAGGCGCAGCGCAATCAAGCAAATCGCATCGGGACGGTTCGGCGTTACGGCGGAATATCTGGTCAATGCCGACGAAATACAAATCAAAGTGGCACAGGGCGCAAAACCGGGTGAGGGCGGTCAGCTGCCGGGTTACAAGGTCGATAAAATAATTGCCGCAACCCGCCATTCGATACCGGGAATATCGCTGATATCGCCGCCGCCGCATCACGATATATATTCCATCGAAGATTTGGCACAGCTGATTTTCGACCTGAAGAATATAAATCCTGCCGCACGAATCAGCGTTAAACTTGTGTCGGAAACCGGCGTCGGAACAATTGCCGCCGGCGTGGCGAAAGCCAAAGCCGATGTGATTATAATCAGCGGATGCGAAGGAGGAACCGGTGCAAGCCCGATAAGTTCGATATTCAGAGCGGGAATGCCGGGCGAACTGGGGCTGGCGGAGACTCAGCAAACGCTTGTAATAAACGATTTGCGCAAATATGTGCGCCTGCAAACCGACGGACAGCTGAAAACGGGAAAAGACATCATCATCTCGGCGCTTCTGGGCGCCGAAGAATTTGGTTTTGCCACAAGCGCCCTCATCGTGCTCGGTTGCGTGATGATGCGCAAATGTCATTTAAACACTTGTCCCGTAGGCGTTGCCACGCAAGACCCCGAACTGCGCAAACGATTCGGAGGCAAACACGAATACCTTGTGAATTTCTTTACGTTTTTAGCCACGGAAGTACGCGAACATTTGGCAAGCATGGGATTTCGCAGTCTGAACGAAATAGTCGGACGTACCGACCTGATTGAAAAAATCGAGACGGGCAATGCAAAAGCCGCAAAACTGGATTTCTCGAAAATGCTGTTTTTCGATACAAATCTGAAAAACGACCTGAAATTCACTACCCCGCAGGAACACAGAACAAACAGTATCCCGGACATCGCGCTGATCGAAAAGGCAAAACCGGCGCTGATACAGCTTAAACCCGTATATCACGAAACCACGATAGCAAACACCGACCGAGCCGTGGGGACAATGCTTTCGGGCGAAGTCGCCAAACTGTACGGCAACGCCGGTATGCCCGACGAAACCGTTCGGATAGTGTTCAAAGGCTCGGCGGGACAAAGTTTCGGCGCGTTTCTGGCTGCCGGAGTAACGTTCAGGCTCGAAGGCGAAGCAAACGATTATCTCGGCAAAGGACTGTCGGGCGGTCGAATAATTCTCATGCCTCCCGCCGGCAGCACATTCGAACCGGAGAAAAACATAATCGCCGGCAACACGCTGCTTTACGGTGCCACTTCCGGTGAAGTGTACATCAGCGGACGGGTCGGTGAACGGTTCTGCGTGCGAAACAGCGGCGTTACTGCCGTCGTCGAAGGAACGGGAGACCACTGCTGCGAATATATGACGGGAGGAAGAGTGGCGGTACTCGGTTCGTGCGGTAAAAATTTCGCCGCCGGCATGAGCGGCGGTATTGCCTACGTTCTCAATATGGATGATAATTTCGACTATTTCTGCAATATGGAAATGGTGGAACTCTCGCTGATCGAAGACAAAGCGGACAGCGAGGAGTTGCATTCGCTGATCGCCGCACACGAAGCATACACCCAAAGTCCTGTGGCAAGACGGATTCTGTCCGACTGGGATAATTATGTGAAACGCTTTATCAAAGTCCTGCCGATTGAATACAAGAAAGTTCTTCACGAAGAAAAAATGGAGGCTCTCAAAAAGAAACTCGAACAGGTGGAACATGATTATTGACAGGAGTGCGGATAAGAATAGTCCGAAGGACTGCATATAAATGGAAACACCCGTCAGAGTTGAGAGTGAATTAGCAATTACAAATTAGCAATTACAAATTACGAAGGTCTCTCCCGATATGGTTGCCGGTCTCTACAATGCACAAACACAGACGCGACATGTAGAGACGGCGCGCCCCGATGTCGTCAATTTAAGAAGACACACAGGAGAGATGCAGTTCGACCCCGAAGAGGTCAAATCTTAGTTGAGAGTTGAGAGTTGAGAATGGAGAATGGAGAGATATTTTTCACTCTCAACTCTCAACTCTCAACTCTCAACTCTCAACTCTCAACTCTCAACTCTCAATTCTTCCTCAGATTGCTTTTTTTGATGCCGTACAGGAAATAGATTATCAGACCGATTACCGTCCAGCCTATCAGCCGTAGCCATGTGCTCCACGGAAGCGCTATCATCTGTATTAGGCAGACGGCGGCTCCAAGCAGTGGCAGAAACGGAACAAACGGCGTCTTGAACGGACGGTTCAGTCCGGGCTGTGTCTTGCGCAAAACGACAATCAGGACACATACTATCGTGAATGCCATGAGCGTACCGATGGATACCAGTTC
>JAISSE010000228.1 GCA_031273285.1 Prevotellaceae bacterium | reverse complement strand
TTATTTCAGATTTCCTTCCTGTGCCGCCTGAATCATCTGTGCATTGGCAAGGATATAGATTTCGACGCGACGGTTTTGCGCACGTCCTGTCGGCGTGTCGTTCGACGCTATGGGTTCGGCTGAACCTTTCCCGTACGAAATCAATCTGCCGGAATTTATCCCCTGCGAGATAAGATACACCTGCACCGAAGCCGCCCGCTGCTGCGACAGCGGAATGTTGATTGCGTCGCTGCCGGTAATATCCGTATGACCGAATATTTCGACATTGGTATCGGCATTCGTTTTCAGACTTTCGGCAAATCTTGTCAGCGACGCTTTTGACGCATTGCTCAGCGTGCTTGAGTTTGTCGCAAAAAGGATACCCGACTCGAAAGTTACCTTGATAGCCTCGCCGTTGTTGGCAGCTTCGACCTTGGCGCCCTCGATTTTTTCCAGTTCCTTGCGCTGCTTGTCCATTTTATGACCGATTAGCGCGCCTGTCGCTCCGCCGATAACGGCGCCGATTATCGCACCCACGCCGGTATTTCCGGCAATTTTACCGACTCCCGCGCCGACAGCCGCTCCCGCGCCCGTTCCGATAGCGCCGCCTTTTACGGTGCTACTGGTGTTTTGTATCGCTTCACATCCGGAAAAAAGCAAACACATGCATAATATGCCTGCCGTAATAAAATTTAAAATCTTCATTTTTTCATTTTTTTATATTGTTAATAACTTTAATTTGCGAATCACAATCTGCCTGCTTTAACTGCGTAATTTATACTGTTTTAACTACGAAAAAACTCAATGTCCGTCAAAGCGGATCCGGTGCAAATTTACGATAATATTTCATATCTTTTCATGTCGCATATGTTTTTTAACATTTTTTTATCGTATTATTGAAAAAAAAGTTATACTTTTGCAAAAAAATATTAATTTCTGAAATGGGTTTTTAACGTATGGTAAAGAAAAATTCGGAACAGAAGCTCAAGAGGCTGCATAAACACACGGTATCATTTAATGATCGGGAATTTAGGGTTATAGGACAGTTTGTCGCCAAATACAAGATAACAAACAGGGCGAAATTTTTCAGGGAGGCAATAATTGCGACAATCCTCCGGAAGACGGAGGAAGACCATCCCACGTTGTTTTGAACCGGGATGCGAATATTTCTTAATCCATAACAAAAAGTTGTTGAAAATGAAAACGAAACGGGAAATTGATTTGACAAACAGTCTGGAGACTGTTTATACCATACTGAAGCACCTCACGCAGAAAGAAAAGGAACAGATTGCGGGGCATTCGTCCTGTATTTTTCTTCCGAAAGGGCAAATGGTTTTCAGGGAAGGGGAAACGCCGAATCATCTGGAGTGCCTTATTTCCGGACAGGTAAAAGTTTTTAAGGAAGGAATTGCCGGACGAGACTGGATTGCGCGTATGGTCAATTCGGCTCAGCTGTTGGGCTACAGGGCTTTGTTCGGCGAAGAGAACTATAACGTCTCGGCGCAGACCATTCAGGATTCCATTATTTGCAGAATAGACAAGGACACGATTTTCAGTATCCTGAAAAAAAATTCCAACCTCATGTTCGAAATAATGAAGATACTCGCCAGGGAACTGGGTTTCGTTCATGCGAAAACAATCACTTTGACGCAAAAGCACATCCGGGGCAGGCTGGCGGAAGCTCTGCTGTTTCTGGAACAGACATACGGAATGGAAGACGATTCGCAGACGCTGAAAGTGAAACTGTCGAGGGAAGATTTGGCTAACCTGTCGAATATGACCACCGCCAATGCCATAAGAACTCTTTCAGCGTTCAGCCTTGAGAAACTGGTCGAATTGGACGGACGGAAAATAAAACTCCTTGATCGACATTCTCTTGAACACATCAGTCAGATTGAAGCAAAACATATTTATAACTAAAAAAATACGTAAAAATGACATTTAAAGAACAATACCGGAAATTGCTGGTTGAAAAAAAACAAAATCCCGCGGCATGGCACGACGAAGCGATTGATTTAATTGACAAAACGATTGCGCCCGACAAATGGGTCGAAGCAATGGCTGTGTGCGAAGCGGCTCTGGACGCCGGGAAACCGGATGAAAGCATACTGAATCTGCGCAAGGAAATGTTTTCGCACGGGAAAGAACTGCATGCAGGAGTAAATCTCAATGATGAGGATTATGCGGACTGGTTCGTTCAGCTTGAGAGTTTTAACAAAAAACTGGCGGATGCCGGCGTTGCCGAAGCATGGGTCGAGCTGAGCAGTCTGTACAACAATGCGCGGTATCCCCTCAGGGATTATGAAAAATCGGAAGAATACATGCTCAGGGGAGTGAGTCTGGATGACCCTCTTGCTCTGACTTTGCATGGATACCATCTGTATCACGGCATAAATTATGCGGATGTTGACAAGGAAAAGGGACGTGAACTGATGCTCAGGGCAAAAGAGAAAAATTTCGAACGGGCGGAGACCTATCTGATCATGTCCGAATTTCATTCGGATATCGCTTTTGACGTTTACGAGCAAAAAATCAAGGATAACATCGCTGCCGCAAAACCCGCCGATCGGTTGTGGGGGCTTCTGGGCGATTTGTATCACGACAGGCTCGATGACGTCGAAAAAGCTCTTGAGGCTTATAATAAAGGTATCGAAACGAGCAACGACCCTTACTGCAACTACCGCAAGGCACTTCTGATTCTGAACGATGCAGTCGAAGGCGACAGTGATGAAGCCCTGCTGATGCTGAAAGAGGCTTATGAGTGGAATATTGTTCATGCCGCCGATTTTTCGGGCAGGTTTTACTGTTACAGCGAAAAGCATCGCAATGTGGCAAAAGCCATAGAGTGGTACGA
>JAISSE010000192.1 GCA_031273285.1 Prevotellaceae bacterium | reverse complement strand
AATATGGTTTCGATGATGCGGTTATGCTAATCGCCTGCGGTTTGCACAACTTCCGTATCTCTTTTAAAGAAAGCCTTATAAACTCTTATTGCACATAATGTCTAATAATTAAGATGTGTATTTGACTGCGTCGAACTAACGTTCAAATTGTCGCATGCGTAAAAAGTCCTGCAGGGGACGACAGTTTATTAACCGTAGATTCCGCTTCGCTCCATCTACGGAAAAAGCTACGCTTTGGAAAGTCCTGCAATGACGTAAAATGCACTCGCCATATTTTTAGCCGATTACAACACAGCTGCGTCCGTCATTTCAATTACGAATTACGAGGCACGAGCCGGAAGCAATATCCCAATCATAATTCCCTTTCCCGCCCAAAGAAAGCGCCTTCCCTGCGGTACTTTCCACGCATGCGACAGTTTGAAATGCACCCCGTTAATTCGTTTGTTGTTGCGGTTTGACGAAATTTGATTAGCTTTGCATACTTTTTACGGTACTATTTAGTATAATAAATTAGAAAATTGCTTGACAAGTTATTTGTTCAGAAAATATGGCCGGTTTATCCTTGCGCTGCTGTTTGTAAGGATGTTGTGTGTGCCGACAGTTGACGCTCAGGTTATAAAAATGCCTGATAAAAAAGACGAAAAAGCTGCGGATACCACTGTGCGTACCGTTATGGATTCGTCGCAAATGACGAAAAAAAGCGCTTTTCAGGAACGGCAGGATTATTTTGCGGAAGATTCTCTGGTTTACGATTTGGCTGACGTCGATACCACAGTTCACATGTACGGAGAAGCAAATGCAAAGACTCTCAGCATGGAAATGACTGCCGGATACATCGAAGGCAGTAAAAAGTCGACGACAATCTTAGGGCGGGGGTATCGCGATTCTACGGAGAAACTGATAGGAAATCCCGTCTTCAAAGAAGGCAGCGAACAGTTTGAGATGGAATCGGTCAGGCACAATTTTATGTCGAAAAAAACCCGCATCGTAAATGTCAAGACCAATCAGGGCGACGGACTGCTGTATGGCGACTTGTCGAAACGCATGCCCGACAATTCCACGTTCATCAAGGGAGCGAAATATACCACCTGCGACGCCCCCAATCCTCACTTCTATATACGGATGACAATGGGTAAGGTTGTCGACAAACCGAAGAGATACATCTATTTCGGACCGTCTTATCTTGTGCTTGAAGATGTACCTCTTTTACCTCTGGTGATTCCGTTCGGCTTTTTTCCGCAACAGTCGGGACGGTCGTCGGGAATACGCATGCCCTCGTACGGCGAGGAAGTGTCGCGGGGTTTCTTTTTACGGAATCTGGGATATTATTTTGCAATCGGAGAATATATGGATCTTGACCTTTCGGGCGATTATTATACGCTGGGTTCGTGGGCTGTACGTTCGGCTTCGAGATATACCAAACGATACAAATACGACGGCAGCTTCAACATGCAGTATGCCTTCAATACCGTGGGAGAAAAAGGGTCGGCGGATTATTCGGCAGCTACAACCTTTTCGGTGCAGTGGAGTCACCGGCAATCGCCCAAAGCCCGTCCGGGGACAAGTTTTTCGGCAAATGTGAATTTCGCGTCCGCAAACAACAACATGTACAACAACAACGCATCCCACAATCCGTACCAGAATATCAACAACACAATCAGTTCCAGCATTTCGTATGCGCGTTCGTGGCAAGGCTCGCCGTTCAATCTTTCGATAAACGCCAATCACAGCCAGAATATGAGAGACAGCACCTATTCCGTTACTCTTCCGAACCTGACGCTTTCGATGTCGCGCATTTATCCCTTTGCACGAAAGGAACGGGTGGGTAAAAAAGCTCTGTACGAAGATATTTCGCTCACCTACAGCACCACATTCGACAACAGGGTCAATTTCAAATCGACGGAACTGAAAGAGCCGGATTTCATCAAGAAATTGAACAACGGATTGAATCACAATATAAGTATAGGTCTGCCCAACGTACCGATACTTAAATACATCAATCTTTCGCCGTCAATACGTTACGGCACAAAATGGTATTTCAAATCAATAGAAAGACACTGGGACAGCGTTGCCAGAAGAGTGATAAGCGATACCGCGAGGACATTCAGCCAGTTCGGAACGGTGCACGAGTACGGTTTTTCGGCATCGCTTAACACGCAGGTGTACGGGCTGTTCAAGTTCGGGAAAAACAGCAGAATAGAAGCAATCAGACATGTAATGAAACCGTCGGTCGGTTTTTCGTACAATCCCGATTTGAGGAAACCGTTCAACGGTTACCGCTGGGTTCAGAAGGATACTTTGGGAAATATGGAGCAGTACAACATATATCAGGGACAGCCTTACGGATATCCGACACAGTCGGAAAGCGGGTCGATAAATTTCTCGCTGGGAAACAATCTGGAAATGAAAGTGAGAGCGAAAAACGATACGGCAGGCTCGAAAAAGGTCGCTCTGCTGAATACATTCGATATCAGCGCTTCGTACAATATGCTTGCCGATTCGATGAACCTGTCGAATATCTCGTTTTCCGGAACCACAAATTTACCCGGACAAACAGCACTGTCGTTCCGTTTTACCCTCGACCCGTACGCGATAAACGAACGCGGTACGAGAATCGCCAAATACGTCTGGCAGGAGAAAAAGGGAATCAGCATAGGACGTCTGACGGATTTCAGTCTCTCGTTCGGATATTCGTTCAGCGGCGGAAAAAAAGAGTCGGAAAACGACAGCGGCGGCAGAAACAGTAACAATTCGGGCGATGCTTTGAGAGGCGACAGTCAGGGTAACGACGACCACAATCACGACGGACACAATCACGACGAGCATACGGCGCCGTTGAATCCGTTTGTATACGACCCGTTTGCCGTTCCGTGGAGCGTATCGTTCAACTATTCGTACAATTACAGCAAAAGGTATAACTATACGGGCGGACAACTGTACACAACTCACAATCACACACAGGTGCTGGGTATGAACGGCAGTATCTCGCCCACAAAAAACTGGGCTATGACGGTAAGCAGCGGATTCGATTTTAAGACAATGGGACTGACCATGACGCAAATAAGTATAACACGACAGTTGCACTGTTTCGATTTTTCATTCAACTGGACGCCTCTCGGACGTTATCAGAGCTGGAGTTTCAAAATCGGAATACGTTCTTCGATGCTTAGCGATATCATAAAATACGATAAACAGTCAAGCTACTTCGATAATTTATGATTGTTCCAATTACCCGAGTTCCGGATAAAGATAGTCCGAAGGACTTGCATATCAATAGAAACTATAACGGATATGAAGTTCGACCTCGCAGAGGTCGTATGTTTATAGAAGAAATGTCCACCGCTGTTGTGCGACCCCGAAGGGGTCGAATTAAAACACAACACCTGTTTTCTATAAACATGCGATGCCTTCGGCATCATGCCGCGAGAAGTATGTATCCTGTTTTGTATAATATTGTATATTAGTAAAATAAAAAACATAAACAGATGAAACCTCTAACGAGGTTTAGGATTTATGCAGGATACATCTTTTCTATTGATATAAATGCCATCCGGGCAAATCGCTTAATTTTCGGCAATTTATCAATTATTTTTATACGGAACTCAGCCTACAGAGCTATTTCTTCGGGATATTTCGGCGTGAAATTC
>JAISSE010000075.1 GCA_031273285.1 Prevotellaceae bacterium | reverse complement strand
CTGTTAATAACTTTTGAATAACATTTTCGCAAAAAGCGTTCCCGTTATGCGTAGATGTTATAACTTGCCTGCCGTTTGATTGAATTAAATAAACATGTATGTATTTATAATTTAATAGTATATGACAAATATTGACAAAAATAAACAGGCTAAAAATTCGTATTCTTTCGAAGAATGCATGGCGGCAAGTACCGCGTATTTCGACGGCGACGAACTCGCCGCACGTGTATGGATAAATAAGTATGCCCTCAAAGATTCCTTCGGAAACATTTTTGAGCAGACTCCCGACGACATGCATCACCGTCTGGCGGGAGAAATTGCGCGTATTGAAGGCAAATTCGAGAATCCACTGAGCAAGGACGAAGTGTATCTCCTGCTGAAAAATTTCAAATATCTGGTGCCGCAGGGAGGTCCGATGACCGGCATAGGCAACGATTATCAGATAGCCTCGCTGTCCAACTGTTTCGTTATCGGACACGATAAACCGGCAGATTCTTACGGCGGCATCATGCGTCTGGACGAGGAGCAGGTGCAGCTGATGAAGCGGAGAGGCGGAGTAGGTCACGACCTGTCGGATATTCGTCCCGCCGGCAGCCCGGTATTAAACTGCGCATTAACGTCTACCGGCGTTGTGCCGTTCATGGATCGGTATTCTAATTCGACCAGAGAAGTCGCGCAGGACGGAAGACGCGGCGCGCTGATGCTTTCCATCTCAATAAAACATCCTGATGCGGAGCATTTTATCGACGCAAAAATGAAGCTGGGGAAAGTTACGGGAGCCAATATTTCTGTGCGGATAGATGACGGTTTCATGAATTGCGCGTTAAACAAAACCCCTTATATCCAGCAGTATCCCATAAGTTCCGACAATCCCGTGTTCAAAAAGGAAACCGACGCGGACGCGCTTTGGCGCAAAATCATACACAATGCGTGGAAATCCGCGGAACCTGGCGTACTGTTCTGGGATACAATAATTCGGGAATCTCTTCCCGACTGTTATGCCGACATCGGCTACAGAACCGTTTCGACAAATCCGTGCGGTGAAATCCCCCTGTGCCCCTACGACAGCTGCCGTCTGATGGCGATAAACCTGTATGAGTATGTGGCAAATCCGTTTACCGACAAGGCGAAATTCGATTTCGACATGTTCAAAGTCCATGTACGCAAGGCAATGCGCATAATGGACGATATTATCGAACTGGAACTGGAAAAGATAGAGACTATTCTGGAAAAGATAAAAAGCGACCCCGAAGACGCGGAAATCAAGCATGTTGAAATTTTTTTATGGGAAAAAATCAGGGAAAAGGCTGTCGGCGGGCGACGAACGGGACTGGGTATCACTGCCGAAGGCGACATGCTCGCCGCTCTTGGTCTGCAATACGGAACAGACACGGCAACCGACTTTGCCGTCGAAGTGCAGAAAACGCTGGCTGTCGAAGCCTACCGCCAATCCGTAAATCTGGCAAAGGAACGCGGAGCATTTCCGATATTCGACGCCGAGCGCGAAAAGGACAATCCCATGATTCGACGTATTGCCGAAACCGACCCCGCCCTCTACGACGAAATGAAACAATACGGACGCCGCAACATCTCGATGCTGACAATCGCCCCCACCGGCTCGACAAGCATGATGACCCAGACAACTTCGGGAATCGAACCGGTGTTTCTGCCGGTTTACAACCGCCGGCGCAAAGTCAATCCGAACGACAAGGGTTCCAAAATCAACTTTAAAGACGAAACCGGAGATTCGTACGAAGAGAATTTCCTGTTCCATCACAAATTCCTCGAATGGGCGAAAATCAACGGAATGAATGTCAAAGACGTAAAAAAACTGTCGGAGAACCAGCTCGAAAAACTTATCGAAATGTCGCCCTACAATCAGTCCACATCGGCGGATATCAACTGGGTGAGCAAGGTCAAAATGCAGGGCAGGATGCAGCAGTGGGTCGATCATTCGATAAGCGTAACCGTCAATCTGCCGGAAGAAGCGACGGAGGACCTGGTCGCCGAAGTATATCGAACAGCCTGGGAAAGCGGCTGCAAGGGGATAACGGTGTATCGCGAAGGCTCGCGGTCGGGTATTCTGGTGCCGAGCAAGAATAAAAAAGACGACGACAAAGCGCTGTTTCCCAAAAAACGTCCCGAAGTTCTCGATGCGGAGGTTGTCCGTTTCAAAAACAAAAGCGAACAGTGGATAGCTTTTGTCGGGCTTTACAACGGACGTCCGTACGAAATATTTACGGGACTGATTGACGAGGATGTGCGCGTGCTGCCGAAAAGCGTAACAATGGGGAAAATCATCAAGGAAAAGATAGACGGCGATTCGGTATATCATTTCCAGTGGATTGACAAATACGGATATACCAACACGCTGGGCGGAATATCCCACATGTTCGACAAGGAGTTTTGGAACTATGCCAAACTGATTTCAGGAGTATTGCGCAACGGGATGAATATCATCGACGTGGTTAATCTTGTTAACGGACTCGAACTGGACAGGGAGACCATCAACACATGGAAAAACGGTATCGAAAGAGCCTTGAAACGCTTCATTCCCGACGGGACGGAAGACAGTACCGGAGTAAAATGTCCGCAATGCGGAGCGACCTCGCTGGTTTACGAGGAGGGATGTCTGACGTGTAAAAGCTGCGGATATTCCAAATGCAATTGAAAATCCGGCGATGACGAATCTGATTGCGGAACTGTATTCCGACGAGTATTTTATGAGAGAAGCGATTATTGAGGCGGAGAAAGCCTTCGACGCCGGCGAAATTCCCGTGGGAGCGGTGATTGTATGGAAAAATCGTGTGATAGGGCGGGCGCACAATCTCACGGAAACACTGAACGACCCGACTGCTCATGCCGAAATGCAGGCTATCACCGCCGCCACGAATACCGCGGGAGGAAAATATCTTACGGAATGTACGTTGTATGTTACTTTGGAGCCATGCGTGATGTGCGCCGGAGCCTGTTTCTGGGCGCAGCTGGGCGCCGTCGTTTACGGCGCCGACGATGAAAAACGGGGATATTCGCTTGCCGGTCAAAACATATTGCATCCTAAAACACGGATAATAAAGGGCGTGCTAAAGGAACAAAACAGCGCTTTGCTGAAATCGTTTTTCCGGAAGATAAGAACCTGAGAATGTCCGGCACGCAGATGACGCGGATTTTTAAGGGATTTGCGCAGATTATTTTTATTTATCTGCGTAAATCCTATTGAATCTGCGTCATCTGTGTGCTTTTTGTTGATGTTTGCGGGAGATTTTCTTTTTTTTCCTTTGAAAAGGACCCCGGAACATTGGAATCCGGGGCTCATCTTTTCAAAATCCTGACAAAGTCGGTTTTCAGACAGTCCAGTTTTAGGTCTTCAGAAAGGTAGATCGTCAACTTCGTCGCGGGCGGTAATCTCCGTAACGGGAATTACCGGCTTGGCGCTTTGTTGACCATTATGTTGGAAATTAGCATCCCTGCGGGTTAAGACCTTGAGGGTTTCGGCAACAATTTCGGTAGCATACCTCTTCTGCCCGCTCTGGTCTTCCCAGGATCGGCTTCGGAGTTTGCCTTCAACAAAAATTTGGCTGCCCTTTCGGACATATTTCTCAACCGATTCAGCCAATGCTCTCCAGAAAACGACGGTATGCCATTCGGTTGTTTCACGCCATTCTCCGGAACGGTCTTTAACCCGTTCCGTCGTTGCGACGGGCAGTGTGATCACTGCCACACCGGTGTCCAAATGACGAATTTCGGGGTCTTTACCTGCATTTCCGATTAGTATTACTTTGTTATAAGACATTAAATTAAAATACTACGATATTGTTATTATACATTACTAATTTCGATATAAAGGTATATTTATTATTCGGATTTATCAACATTTTTTTATAAAAAAATGTTAAATCACTGATACGTAACGGCATATTTTTTATAATTAATGTGAAAAAAGTTTGTTTTGACCGGAATAAAACATCGAAAATCATCAAAATTCGTCGAAAACAAAAGCGTACAAATGTCGAAACTGCCGGTTTATTTTGACAAACGATACAGCAGCGACACGGAAATCATTATTTGTGTGGTGTTTATATACATATTTGACCTGTTTCCGGGGATAGCGGGATTTCTCAAAAAGGAAAAACTGTAATGATATCTGCCTTCCGCCTGAATTTCGAACCCGGAGATTTTCACTCCCAGCCCTCCGCCGCCCGCCAGTCCGTATTCGAATCGCCGGTCGTATTCGTCGAATACATATTTGCGTGATTCTTCGCCTGTTACCTGAACGCTTCGTTCCAGAATATATCCGACAAACACTCCGCCGGTCAGATAGGGGCGAAACGCGCCGAGCCTTACAAACCCCTGCGCCATCAGCGGCAACTCGAAGGAAGTGATGCGGTTGGTGGTTTCCGGCGTCATTGATATCGTATCCGGCGTTCGGATATATCCCTTACTGATGTAATTGGCTTCAATCTGCAGCGCGGCATATTTCTTGTGCTCGTAACGGTACAGTATTCCGGGGCTGAAGGTTGTAAGGTTACGCCTGTCGAAAACGGGCAGGGAACTTACGGAATTAATCCCCTGAGCGCCTTTTATTCCGACGTAATGCTGTGCGCATATATCCGTTGAAATCAGCATAATCCAGCAAAAACAGACGATGCTCCCCAAAAGGAGAATCCGCCTGTTTTTGTTATGTATGTTCGCCTGCATCAAAGACTTTGCTTGCTTTCTGCCTCTACAGAGCTGTTTATTTTCCTGATTAACCCTTGCAGGACTGTTCCCGGACCCAGTTCCACAAACGAAACGGCTCCGTCGGCAATCATATTTTGCACGGATTGTGTCCATCTTACGGGAGCAGTCAGTTGTTTTACAAGATTTTGCTTGATAATCTCCGGGTCGGTTTGGGGTTTGGCGTCCGTATTCTGATAAATCGGGCAAACAGGCGTGTTAAAAGCGGTTGTCGCGATTGCTTCTTCCAGTTCGATTCTCGCCGATTCCATTAACGGAGAATGAAATGCCCCTCCGACAGGAAGAGGAAGCGCCCGTCTGGCTCCCGCCGCCTTGAGTTTTTCGCAGGCTTTTTCCACGGCGGGGATACTTCCGGAAATAACCAGCTGCCCCGTGCAGTTGTAATTGGCGGGAACGACAATGCCGTCGATTCCGGCGCATATTTCTTCGACCGTCGAATCCGCAAGTCCCAAAATCGCAGCCATCGTAGAAGGTTGGAGTTCGCAGGCTTTTTGCATCGCCTTAGCCCTGACAGACACTAATTTCAACCCGCTTTCGAAGTCCATGGCTCCGGCGGCTACCAGTGCCGAAAATTCGCCGAGCGAATGCCCTGCGACCATATCGGGTCTGAAATCGGGATATGTCTTTGCAAGAATCACCGAATGGAGAAAAACCGCAGGTTGCGTAACTTTCGTCTGCTTAAGGTCTTCAGCCGTACCTGCGAACATGATTTCGGTTATTTTGAAACCCAGAATATCGTTTGCCTGTTCGAATAAAACCTTTGCCCGCGCTGTCTCATACAAATCTTTTCCCATGCCGGAAAACTGAGAACCCTGTCCGGGAAATACGAATGCTTTCATTTTTAATATTTAACAATTACACATTATTTTCTGTCATACGTCCGAAACGGCAATGAGTGTTTCTTTGCGAAATCATCAAAAACGCCCGTTTCGACATGCAAAACTAATAAAATTATGAATTATAAGACATAAAATCATGAAAACAGCTGATTGACAGCGAACAGTAACCGCCGTGTCCCGATACGGCGCACCATAAAAGGTGTAATTTCAACCGTATCGACTGCCTCCCGCTGTTCACTAATCACTATGCGTTAATCACTAAAAAAGCCGACCCGGCAAGCGGGGAACAAACCGGATCGGTAACGCATTATCAAATTCATTCAATTCAGAGAGGAAAGTGCACAATAAAAATGCGTTATATTTTATCTGCTAACTTTTTTCATCCACGAATTTCACGAATTTAGTCGAATTACACGAATTTTTAAAAATCCGAAGGATTTTTTTCCAATCCACGCATGATTGACAATCCCATTATTCACTGTTCATTGTTCGTTATTCACTGTTCATCGCTTCGCGCCGTTTATAGTTTATAGTTTATAGTTTATAGAGTATTATTACTATTGTATACTTTTTCCCGCCGAGGCAGCTTGTGGCTGCCGGCGTGTAGGTAAACACCACCCTTTTGGTATCGGTTGTGCCGTAGAAGCCTATCGACGAATTTTCGTATATCCCTTTGCCGTTCATGATTACCGCGCCGCCGCAGGCTGCTGATTCCTTGACATACGGGGCGAGAAAGACGGGAGTGCCGTCGGGGGCGACATACGTCCAGGTGCCGCCGGCGTCGATGCCGAAGATTTGATTGATGTTCACCGCTTCGGCTGTTTCGTAGCATACCGTGACGGTGTCCTGCGGCTGTTTCAGACTGTTGCCGCCGAGCATTTTCAGATATATCTTTCCTGTCATGCCGCCGACGCAGGGATTTGTTACCCTATATGTATAGGTATAGGTATAGGTGTACGTGCCCGGAGCGACAAGTTTGCCGGCGTCAATGATGCCTGTCAGGGGATCTATTGCAGGAGAGGGACTCCATGTGATATTTGGCGACACAATGGTGTCCAGGTATTTCGACAGATTGATTTCACCGCCCGCGGCAGGGCAAGCCCGTACACGAAAATCCGGATTGATGCAATTGGCTGACAAATAATCTTCCATATCAACAATGGTAATGGATGTCGGAATGGTAACGGGGGTTGCATCGCATAATCCTCCCTCCGAATGATAATCATACACAAACCCCAGATTGCTGATGGACTGACCGCTGATGGCGCCTTCTCCACTGAAAGAACCGCTTGCGGTAACGTTTTCACTGTCATCGCAGTGCATTTGCAACAATTTATGGCAATCTCCCGTTGCGGCAAGCGTATATGTCAGTCGCGCAACGATGTCGCCGGGATTTGCTGCGGGAATGGAATCCAATGTCCACCGCAGCATTTTAGTATTATCAATATATTCGGGCTGGACGCCTGTTGTCAGAAAATATGCTGCCGAACTGCCGTAATAGTCCATGTTGTACGGGACAGGGATTTCCACAACGGGATTGATAACCGTTTCGTTGCCTGTGTTTCTGATTTCTAAGGTATATTCAATCTCCTGTTCGGGCAATGCGGTAAGACTATCCTGAGAAACAACTACATGCCCGCCGACTTTGCTTACACGATTATCCAAAACCAAATCGGGAATATAAGCGTCTACAGAAAGCACAAAGGTATGAATAGTATAACCATCACTCGTAGTACCTGCCTTAAATTCAAGAGATGTTTGATTATTGGCAATATTCGTATTACTTGGATTGGGAACATCAAACATCACCACATCAACAGCATAATTATTTTGTTGATTAGGATTTCGGGGATTTCCTCCTGTTTCTATAGAAGAATTGAAAAAATCGGTTACGGAATTACTCGCATGACTTAAAGGAGTCCAGGTATTGTTGGTATTCAAAAGATGGAAGTAATCACACAAAACGTCTCCGTCCGAAACCATTAATCCCATCTTTGCATTTACCTGACCTGTTTGAGTTGTTTGAATATTATTAATGCTAAAATAAAGAGCTCCTCCATTAGTATTTATATGAATAGCCCCATCCTGCGCTGAAATAGTACGCCATTTCATTTTTTCATTTTCGTAAATCACAATCAATCCCCATCCTCCAGAAGCATTATTATTATTTCCCTGTTTTCCTGGCACATTAGCGGCATAATAATCTCCTATTCCATATTGTTGCACATAGTCAGTAACTTCTACATATCCAACTATATATGCATCACTAAAATAAATATTTCCCATATCGGCTTCCACAGTGTGATACATTGTATCCGACGCATGTTTAAACTGCATTTTTCGTTTATTCAAAGTAACTGTCCGTCCATCCTTGGTTTCCGTCCATGTATCCGAAGCGATATTAGGCAAATGGGCATTCCAATACAGACCCGCATAAATAATATGGGTACAAGCAAGGTCGGCTCCATTTTCATTATTGAATTGCAGATTTGCCATTGATGAATTAATAGTTGTCGTATCATTATCAATGTCAATAAATATCATATTTGAGGTACTATTATTTCCCGTATTACTGTAAGGGTTTCCTGTCATATTAGTATTGCCGATCATGGTAAAATCTCCTTTAATATAGTAACCTGAGTTCCGTTTAAGCGCGACCCAAAAACAAATCAG
>JAISSE010000067.1 GCA_031273285.1 Prevotellaceae bacterium | reverse complement strand
TCAATACTCGCAACCGTCATCACGTCGTATTCTTCCCATAAACCGCCCGAATCGCGGAAAGTTTTTATCCCGCTTTCGGCGCTTATCCCTGCGCCCGTAAGGACAGCTATATTTTTTCTATTCATTCTCAAGCATTTTTCGTATAAATATGTTTGCAAAATTACTAAAAAATAATGAAACAATATGCCGAAACACCGGAGCGGGTGCTGTAATATTCCGACAATACAATGAATTAGACAGTGAAATCATGTGCCGGATTCGATGCTGTCCGGCACGAACCGGATTCACGGATTATGCGGTATTTTGCCGTTTGCGGCTTATTCGACAATTTTTTGCCGCTGCTCACAGGTTTCTCTTCGCCGGCAAACGGGATTGTATCGCGGCAACCCGCTTAAGCGCCTGTGTATTCGCCTGCATGCTTCGATATATTTATATGCAAAACACAGGATTATGTCGCGTACAAATTGGAAGGCACGATATTTTGTTTGAAATAATAAAATAGTATTGTATCTTTGCGCCGCCGTTCGGCAAGGGTCCGGTAGCTCAGCTGGATAGAGCAACAGCCTTCTAAGCTGTGGGTCTTGGGTTCGAATCCCAACCGGATCACGGTATTAAACGTCGATAAATTTATAACAGGTTTATTGACGTTTTTTATTTTTTCGATTTCCCTACAGCCTGTTTTCGACGCGGGACAGCAGAAATTCGTGCAGTTCGGGATTTTTGATTTTACTCAGAATCTCATCGGCAAAACCCGACATAAGTAACCGTTGTGCCGCAGATTTGCTTATTCCGCGCGATTGCATGTAAAAAACGGCGTCTTCATTCAATTGACCCGAAGTAGCCCCGTGCGAACATTTTACGTCGTCGGCATAAATTTCGAGCTGAGGCTTGGTATATATTTTTGCTCCGGTATTGAGCAGCACGTTTTTATTCGACTGAAACGCCAGGGTTTTCTGCGCATCGGGACGAACCAGTATCCGACCGTTGAAAACATTAACCGCCCTGTCGTTCAAAATACTTTTGTACAGTTCGTTGCTTTGACATTCCGGCACGGCATGGTCTATAAAAGTGTAATTGTCCACATGCTGTCTGTCGCCGGCAATAACCAGCCCGTACAGATTGCAGAAACAGTGCGTGCCAGCCAAATGCGCTTCCGTATTCCGGCGAACCAGACCTCCGCCTAAAACAATATTCGAATGGGTCAATGAACTTCCTCCATATTGCCGGACGCAGTCGGAAGAAATATGTTTCGATGAAGCCCCCCTGTCGTGGATGCTGACAATATTGACCTGCGCATTCCGCTCAATCACAACCTCCGACAGATTGTTTGCGAGTGCGGCGACGTCCGACACCCCGACATTGTATTCGATTATTTCGGCAACACTGTTTTCCCCGAACACAAACAGATTGTGCTGCTGGCTGAAAATACTGGCGTCCGAGTCGATTATATTGACAATCACCAGCGGTCGTGTGGTTTCGACTCCCGGACTTACAGCGACAAATATTCCCGAAAGAGCCGTTGCAATATTCAGCGCCGCAGGCAAATCGGTCATGTCAGCCAAGCGGTTGAAGTATTTTCCCACAATGTCTTCACATTCTCTCGAAGCCGCCGCCAGACTGCCGTATATAAATCCGCTTTCCGATTTGAGTTCGTTGTCAACACACACGCCGTTAACGGTATATATCTTAATCGCGTCAATTTCGGGAAAGCCCGATTCGGCGGGTTGTGTCCGGTCATACGGATTGACGGGAGCATATTCTCCATCGAAAATATCCGCCAAAGGGGTGTATTTGTATTTCTCCTGCCTGATATTCGGAAATCCGCCGGCTTTCAGTCCTGCGAATGCTCCGGCTCTGAAATTGTTTATATATCGCGGGAATAAACTGTCCGACAGACCGGCGGCGATGTCATATATATTTGTATAATTCATATCCATCAATCTTTCAGCCAGTCATACCCTTTTTCCTCAAGTTCCGCGGCTAACTCCCTGCCGGCAGATTTCACTATTTTGCCTTTATACAGTACATGCACGAAATCGGGTACAATATAGTCCAGCAAACGCTGATAGTGGGTAATTACGATCAGAGCGTTTTCTTTGGATTTAAGTTTATTAACGCCTTCGGACACGATTTTCAGTGCGTCAATGTCCAGTCCGCTGTCGGTTTCGTCCAGAATAGCCAGTTTCGGGTTTAGAATTGCCATCTGAAATATTTCGTTGCGTTTTTTTTCGCCGCCCGAAAACCCTTCGTTCACAGGGCGTCTGATAAGATTGGCGTCCATTCCCGCCAGCGCGGCTTTTTCTCTCATCAAACTCAGAAATTCCGCAGGCTTGACAGGTTCAAGTCCCTTGTATTTACGCTGTTCGTTGATTGCGGCTTTCATGAAACCGGTCATGCTCACTCCCGGAATTTCGACCGGATACTGGAAACTCAGAAATATTCCGGAATTAGCCCGGTCTTCGGGCGACATTTCGAGCAGATTTTTTCCCTCAAACTCTATCTCTCCCCGCGTTACTTCGAAATTGTCGCGACCGGCAATCACCGAGGCTAAAGTGCTCTTTCCCGAACCGTTAGGTCCCATTATGGCATGTACTTCTCCCTTGCGAACCTCCAGATTAATCCCTGTAAGTATCTCTTTTCCTTCAACATTAGCATGTAAATCCGTAATTTTTATCATATCTCGATATTTTGATGCAAAATTACAACTTTTTATTGAACTTGAATCACGGGATGCGTTTTGAC
>JAISSE010000001.1 GCA_031273285.1 Prevotellaceae bacterium | reverse complement strand
GAAAAGCAAGAGTTTTATCGCTACTTATGAGAACACAGAGGCTGTCTTAAACGTCTATTTAAGACAGCCCGAAATGTTTGAACTGCACCGGTTGAGCCGGTGAAATATATCCTTATTTTCCTTTGTTTGCGATATATTCCTGATTCAGACCCTTCAGTATTTCGGAGGTAATGTCCAGCGCGGGATTTCCCGTTATCACTGTTGCCGCATTGAGGATAAGGGAATATTTCTTTTCCACATTATATTTTTCCACATACCGATATATGGCGTCAACGACTTTTCTGTTCATAACCGCTTCTTCTTCTCCAAGTTCCTGCATTATTTTCGGTCGTTCCACATTCATCAGCTCATCATTGCGTTGCTTCAAGCGCTCTCCCTGTTCTTCGCTCTCCGACTGTGTCAGCAGCATTTTGTCGAATTTTTCCTTAAAAGCTTTTATATCAGCCTCCAGAGCGTCCATTTTCGATTTAAAATCCTGTTCTTTCTTTTTAACTTTCAGCTCAAATTCCCGCAGGAGATCATGGTAATAGTCATAGCGTTGAACGATGGAATCTACCCTGATATAAGCGATATCGGAAGTTTTGGTTGCAACCGTTTCCTGTCCCGCAGTTACAACTTGCTGAGTGTCGTCGCTTTTATTTTCGGTGGTCGTAACAGCGTTCCCGCATGAGGCGAGCAACAATGTCATCGCCAGAAGTTTAGGTATCCAAAGGATTGTAATAATTTTTTTCATACAACAATATAAAGTGTTTATAAATAATTTCAAGTATTTTGCAAAAGTAATATAATTTTATCAAACCGCTAAAATTTCTTTTTCTTTTTTATCTAAAATAGAGTCTATCATCCTGTTATAATTGTCAATTATTTTTTGCACATCGCTCTCGAAATCTTTGACTAAATCCTCCGAAAGACCTTCTTTCTGCAATTTTTTGATGGATTCTATAGCGTCTCTCCGCACGTTGCGGATGCTTATACGGGCATTTTCTCCTTCGGATCGTGCCTGTTTTACAAGATCTTTTCTCCTTTCCTCGGTCAGGGGCGGGATATTGATGCGTATGGTTTCTCCGTTGTTTTGCGGAGTAAAACCCAGATTCGCCTGCATGATAGCCCTTTCGACAGGTTGAATCATGCTTTTTTCCCATGGCTGGATAAGGACTGTCCTCGCATCCGGCGATGTTATGCTCGAAACCTGAGGCAGAGATGTCTGCGATCCGTAATAATCGACCGTTACCTGATTAAAAAGCGCGGGATTGGCTTTTCCCGCACGTATTCCCAGCAGGGTTGTCTCCAAATGTTCGACGTTTTTCTGTATTTTGCTCTCTGCCGAACCGATAATTTCTTTTGCTTTAGCTGCATCCATAGTAAATGTATTTTTATTTCAAGTATGTTTTATTCTATAATTGTTCCCGTTGCCTCGCCCGAAACGGCTTTTTTCAGATTGCCTGCGGTATTCATGTCGAATACAAGTATGGACAACGAATTTTCCCTGCACAGGGTAAATGCCGTCAAATCCATGATTTTAAGATTTTTCGAGTAAGCCTCCTCGAAGCTCAGGCTATCGTATTTCGTTGCTGTCGAATCCTTTTCGGGGTCGGCGGTATATACTCCGTCGACACGGGTGCCTTTGAGAAGAACATCCGCTTTGAGTTCCACTCCGCGCAGGGCGGCAGCCGAATCGGTAGTAAAAAACGGATTCCCTGTGCCTCCGGCAATTATGACGATGTATCCCGATTCCATATATTCAATTGCCTTCGAGCTTGAATAATATTCTCCGACCGGTTCCATGCGAATCGAAGTGAGGACTTTAGCTTTCATTCCCGCACTTTCCAGAGCCGACCGGATGGCAAGGCTGTTTATCACGGTCGCAAGCATTCCCATGTTATCGCCCGTAACTCTGTCGAAACCCCTGTCCGTTCCGCTCATCCCTCTGAAAATATTGCCTCCGCCCGTAACTATCGCCAGCTGTATGCCCGTTTCGATTATCGAAGCTATGTCGGAAGAATATCGCGCCAAAACATCCGAAGATATTCCGTAACTGCCGTTTCCCGCAAGAGATTCGCCACTCAATTTCAACAGTATTCTCTGATATTTAGCCATATACCTTATTTTACCACACAATAATTGATTCACAAAATTAAAACATTTTGTCGTACCTGCCAAAAAATGATATGCAAACAACGGCGATTGCGGGGAGATGAAAATATAATCGGCATGTAATCAGGCAATTTATGTGATTGAATATTTCAAAGATTTCCTATGCCCCGTAATGTTCCAGAGTTTTACTGTATATTTTTTTCACGAGCATGGCGGTATCATCCCAGCTGAACGAATTTACTTCTTTCAGTCCGCATCTCGTTATCATCCTGTTAAGCCCTTTGTAGGACAGAAGCGCATATATCGCATCAGCCAAAGCATCTACATCCCAGAAGTTTACCTTGAGTGCATGCCGCAACACTTCCGACACGCCCGACTGTTTTGAAATAATCACCGGAACGCCCGAACGCATGGCTTCCAGCGGAGAAATGCCGAAGGGTTCGGAAACCGACGGCATCACATAAACATCACTGTACGAATACATTTTATTGACGTCGTCACCTTTGAGGAAGCCGGTGAAATGAAATTTGCCGCCCATATTCAGTTTTGCCACCCGTTTAATCATCCTGTTCATCATATCGCCGCTTCCCGCCATGACAAAACGAACGTCGGGAAAGCGTTTGGCAACTTTGCTTGCGGCTTCGATAAAATATTCGGGACCTTTCTGGAATGTGATGCGTCCGAGAAAAGTAACGATTTTTTCGTCTATGGTGCGGTTGATTTTCGTCTCTTTTGTCCCCGAAAAATCCACGGCATTGTGAACGGTAAAGACTTTCGATTCCGATATGTTGTATCGCGCTATCACTATGTTACGTGTGAGATTGCTTACCGCCATGACAGCGTCGGCTTCGTCCATGCCCAGCTTTTCCAGAGCGTACACGGTCTGATTGACCGATTCGCCGCTGCGGTCAAATTCCGTTGCATGAACGTGTATGACAAGGGGTTTGCCGGATATTTTTTTTGCAACAATACCCGCCAGATATGTCAGCCAGTCGTGAGCATGAATGATGTCAAATTCGTTTTCGCGTGCGATTGTTGCCGCAACCATGGCATATCTCACAACTTCTTCCATTAAATTTGTCCCGTATTTGCCCGAAAATGTGTATTTTTCGCCCAGATGCGACATAACCGTCCGATTTTGCAGACTCTCTTCGCGCAACTGCTCGTAATCTTCGAATCCCAGATAGGGAATAAGGCTCGAAGAAACGGACAAAAAATTCACGTTAGTCCAGTAATCTTCCAAAAATACATCCGTTTTGGACGCCACGTCGCTGGCATTGATAATGCGTCCGATACTCGAATCCTCGTCGCCCGAAGCCTTCGGCATGACAAACAAAATTTCGACTCCCGATTTGGCAAGACCCTTTGTCAATCCGTACGATGCCGTGCCCAAACCTCCCGATATGTGTGGTGGAAATTCCCATCCGAACATTAATGCTTTCATCTATATACTCTCTAATAATCGCGCAAAGATAGAAAATAATTTTCACGTGATAACATTCTTTTTGATTTTTTTGATTTCAAATATTCGGACAGTCAATTGAAATATCCGCACAATATCATGACTGTCTTTGCGATAACAGGAAATTACAGCGTCTGCCCGCTGATGAAAATTATGCTCCTCTCCGACCCGATTTTTCCTCTTTTCCGGACAAATCCGGCGACAATTATCCCAAAATGTCCGGTAAAATTTATCCCGATCAGGGCAAGACAGTGGTTTCCCAAGCCGGGACCAAAAAGGGATGGCAGGTTGAAAGCAATTCGGCACGCAGATGACACGGATTTAACGGATTTATGCAGATTATTTTTTTGAGGGAACTCCTAAAAACTGCTTTTTCGGCGTTCGACTTCAATTTTTAAATCCTCATTTACAATTAGTAAACTCCGGTTTAAAAATCTTGTCTGCCTTGAAAAATCGAGTTTTTAG
>JAISSE010000039.1 GCA_031273285.1 Prevotellaceae bacterium | reverse complement strand
TCGCGCGACTCGATTTACTGGCTTCAAATCCGCAACCTGCCGCTGCGAAGCGAGGAAATCGTCAGTTACAAAAAGAAAGACAGTCTGGATATTAAATTCAAACAGCTGTCGGATTCGCGGGACACTTCGGGCGGGAAATCGGGGTCGTGGTTCGGAAAAGTTGTTTTCGGCGACCGTGTGGACTTCGGTAAAAAATACCGGTTCGAATATGGCGGATTACTGCAAAGCGTGCTGAAGGAATATAATTTTGTGGACGGCGTCTGGCTCGGGCAAAAGCTGGCTTTCGGCGTCGATTTTGCAAACAAACATTCCTTGACCGTCTCTCCCTCCGTTCATTATGTAACCGCCCGCGAAGCCGTAAACTGGCAGGTAACGGGAACATACGGATACGCGCCGCTGAAAAACGGACGATTCATCATATCGGGCGGCAATTCCACTTTCGACTTTGACCGAATCGGAGGGATTTCGCGTCTGGTAAACTCGCTATTTTCGCTGTATGCGGCACAAAATTCCGTAAAATTTTACCAAAAGCGCTATCTCGAAGCCTCAAACAGAATTGATGCTGCAAACGGTTTTTTTATTACGGCAAATGTCGGCTTCGAAAAACGCAATTCGTTGGAAAACAAAATGTCGTACAACTTTTTCGGGAAGGAGCCTTCGCCGAATCTTCCCGAAGGACAGTTAGACCCGATGCCCGACAACACATTGACACGAATAGCTTTACAGCTGGATTATACGCCCCGCTACCGTTACCGGATAAGGGAGGGGCGAAAACTGTATGCCTATTCCAAATATCCCACGTTTACATTCAAATACGAAAAAGGCATCGCTACGGACAACAGCTCGGCGTCGTTCGACAGGGCGGAACTTGGCGTTCGTCAGGAGATGGAATTTAATCTGTTCAACAAGCTGGAATATTCGATAAGCACGGGTACTTTTCTGTCCTCCAAACGGGTATATTTCCCCGATTTCAAACACAACAGCAGCAACGAACTGTTTTTTACGACCAATCCGCTGAGCAACAGTTTTTGCATGACGAACTACAGTTATTCGACCGATAAAAGCTGGATACAGATGCATCTGAGCTACACTTCGGCTTATCTGTTCATCAAAAATCTTCCGTTTTTGCAAAAATATCTGTTCGACGAATCGCTTTATGCCCGCACACTCTGGATTCCCGGAGTAAATTATTCCGAATTCGGATATTCGCTTGGACTTTTCAAAGCTGTTGAAGCGGGTGTGTTTGTGGGATTTAAGGAAGCCCGCTACGAGGCGGTGGGCTTCACGTTGAGTATGCCTCTGAATTTTTAATTACATTTGCATAAAATATATTTGTATGAACGACAGATACGAACAGCGCGGGGTCTCCGCATCGAAAGAAGACGTCCACAACGCAATAAAGAATATGGACAAGGGACTGTATCCTAAATCTTTCTGTAAAATTATCCCGGACATTTTGACGGGCGATTCCGAATATTGTCTGGTCATGCATGCCGACGGCGCGGGAACAAAATCCTCACTGGCATACATTTACTGGAAAGAAACGGGCGACATGAGCGTATGGAAAGGGATTGCCCAGGATGCCATAGTGATGAATCTCGACGATTTGCTGTGTGTCGGAATCACCGGCGACATACTGCTTTCGTCGACTATCGGGCGCAACAGAAACCTGATACCCGGCGAAGTGATATCCGCCATTATCGCGGGGACACAGGAGTTTGTCGAACGGATGCAGGCGTCGGGCATAAATCTGTATCCGACGGGGGGCGAAACCGCCGATGTGGGCGACCTTGTCCGAACCGTCATCGTGGACAGCACGGTTACCGCCCGCATAAAACGAAGCGAGATTATTGACAATGCGAACATCGCGGCAGGGGATGTGATTGTTGGACTTGCGTCGTTCGGACAGGCTTCGTACGAGACCGAATACAACGGCGGTATGGGAAGCAACGGGCTGACCTCCGCGCGCCACGACGTGCTTTCGTTCGACCCGCTTGCAGCGCGGTATCCCGAAAGTTTCGACCCGCTGATGCCTTCGGAACTGGTGTATGCCGGCAGCAAAAAACTGACCGACACAATCAACGGCATACCCGTGGGGAAACTTGTCCTCTCGCCGACAAGGACTTATGCTCCGATAATTAGGGATATTCTGAAACGCAGCCGGCAAAATATTCACGGCATGGTGCACTGCTCCGGCGGCGCACAAACGAAAATCCTGCATTTCATCGACAGTCTGCATGTTGTCAAGGACAATCTTTTTCCGCTGCCTCCCCTGTTCGAACTGATTCAGAAGGAATCGGGCGCCGGATGGAAGGAAATGTACAGGGTATTCAATATGGGACACCGAATGGAAATATATCTTCCCGAACAGTATGCCGCCGAAATAATCTCAATCGCGAAAAGTTACAGCGTTGATGCCCGGATTGTGGGACACGTGGAAAAAAGCGACTCCAAAAATCTCACAATCACAACGGACAAAGGAACGTTTGAGTATGCCTGAAAGCGGAATGGAACAGCGAAGGATGAGCGGCTGTTTAAACACAAAGGGCACAAAGTGTATCACAAAGAGCACAAAGTTTATATCGCCGACACTGTTACCTTTGCGTCCCTTGTGGCACACTTTGTGTCCGTTGTGTTAAAATAGATTTTAAACGCAAAACCGGTTATCCGAAATATTTTTGGATATTCTCCTTATCTTTGATTATCCGGGCTTGCAGGTCGTCAATGCTGTCGAATATCATGTTGTTTCGCACAAAATGTTCCAGACCGACCGATATTTCCCGACTGTATATATCGCCGTCAAAATCAAATATATTCACTTCGATAAACGTTTTCCCCGAACCGTCGGTGCCGGATTTTTTCCCGATATACAGCATACCTTTCAGATTCCGGCGATTGTTCACATCGACCCTCACGGCATATACACCGTCGCGAGGTATCAGTTTCAGGGAATTGACTTCAATATTTGCAGTCGGAAAACCGATTATCCGTCCCAGTTTTTTGCCGTGTACCACGGTTCCCGACAATGTGTAAGTATATCCAAGCATGGAATTTGCCTCCTCGACATTTCCTTCCGCCAGATGTTTGCGTATTTTTTGGGAGCTTATCACTTTGTTGTCGACGAGAAATGGTTGAACCTGTTCGCAGTACAGACCCAAATCGTTGCATATTCTTTTTATCGTATCAAATCCGCCCGTTCGGTTTTTACCGATATGATGGTCGTAACCGACACATAAACCCGCAATATTGTATTTCGCCACAAGTTCGTCCGCAATAAATTGTTTCGGCGACATATCCGCCAATTCTTCGGTAAACGGAATAACGATAACCCTGTCTATACCCAGAGTTTCAATCCGTTGCTTTTTTTCTTCCACCGACGACAGCAATTTCGGCTTTTCCGGTTCGCTGTTCAGCACCATGCGCGGATGAGGCCAGAATGTAACGGCACAGACAGGCAGGTTCAAACTTAATCCTGTCTCTTTCAATCTGTTTAAAACGGCTGCATGACCTCTGTGAACGCCATCAAAAAAACCGGTTGTAGCAATATATTTTACCATAGCCCTTTATAAAAACGCGACAAAATTATAAATTTCCCCGCATCCGGCAAAATTTTATCCGGGACGCCACCGGCAGCCGCATCAAATTAATACTGCATAAACGATTTGGATACAAATTCCAAGACCAAAGGCAGTTCCATGCGCCAGTATGTCCATGTATGACCGCCGTCTTTCACACGATATTCGTGGGCAATTTCGCTTTTACGAAAAAGGATGTGCAGCAAGCTGTTGCCCTCGTATAGAAAATCGTCGTCTCCGCAACTGACATACCAGCGTATGCGTTTGATTTTATCCAGTTCGTTTTTGGATGCGTTTTTGATAATTTCCTCAATACTGTAGCGTTTGAAATATGCTTCCGTTTGGGCTGCGGTAACTTTGTTTGCGGCATCCCTTTGGCGGGCTTTAAACTGTTCCATCTCCCAACTGCCTGTGGATGCGCTCAATGGTGCAGCGGCTGCAAACATGTCCGGCTGGTGAAGCGAGTAAAAGATGGTTCCCCCGCCGCCCATGGACAAGCCCGAAACGGCACGGTAGCGACGTTCGCCGCGTACTCTGTAGGTTTTTTCGATATGCGGTATCAACTCTTTGAAAAAGAAATCTTCGTAATTGAAATCTCCCGCAATATCATTGAAATATCCTTTGCGTCCGGTATTGGCGTCAGGCATAACGACAATCATCGGACTTGCTGTTCCTTCGGCGATAGCTTTGTCAGCAATGTGCTGTACCTGACCGAACTGTACCCATCCGGTATGGTCGTCGCCCGAACCGTGGAGAAGATACAGCACCGGATAGCTCCGGTCGGATTCGTTATATCCCGCCGGCAGATATACGGAATACTTGCGTTCCATTTTAAGAATTTCGCTTTTCAGCGTGCGTGTTTCATACACAACGCTGCCGCTCTGCGCATAAATCCCCGACAGGGGAAACAGCGCCGCAATCGCAAATGTAAATAACCTATTCATAACCGTAATTTTATAATTTATTGATTTCAATTAACTTACCTCTCCCGAATAAATGGTTGCAATTCCGAAAGCCAGCGGTTTGTATTCCGTATTTTCGAATCCGACTTTACTCATCAGGTTTGTCATTTGTTCGTACTGCGGAAAATGATTGACCGATTCGGGTAAATATCCGTATGCGTGATTGTTTCCCGACACTGTTTTCCCGATAAACGGAAGAATGCGGAAAAAATAAAACCCGTACAGCGTCCGGATGAACGGATTGCGCGGCAACGAAAAATCCAGTATAAAAACCTTACCCGCAGGTTTCGTAACCCTGTGCATTTCCAGCAGTCCTTTTTCCGGATTTTCAAAATTGCGCACACCGAAACCGACTACTACGGCGTCGAAGGTGTCCGGTTCGAAATCCAGATTTTCACTGTCGCCGTAACGAAGTTCTATACAGTCGGCAAGATTCTTTTTTCTAATCTTTTCCCGTCCTTTTTCAAGCATTTTTTCGGAAATGTCGATACCCGTAATTTTTCGCGTTTTCTTTTTTCCGTTTTGGACACATTCAATGGCAAGGTCTCCGGTTCCGGTAGCAACATCCAGAATAACAACGGGATTCGAGACGTCAAGCATTTTTCTTAGTTTTCGTCGCCAAATTCTGTCGATACCCATGGATAACAGCCTGTTCAGGAAGTCGTATCCGGGTGCGATACTGTTGAACATCTCCGCCACTTTGTTTTTTTCCATCTCAGGATTTTAAGGGTTTGATTTTTCTGAAACGCAGTTTGAACACACCCCAGGCAGCTTCACCGAATATTCCGGAACTCATTTTCGACGAGCCTAATTTTCTGTCGATGAAAATAATCGGCACTTCGACTATTTTGAATCCGAGTTTCCATGCGGTATATTTCATTTCTATCTGAAAACCGTAGCCTTTCATCTTGATTCGGTCGAAATTTATGGCATTCAGCACTTTGAACGTATAGCACTTGAATCCTGCCGTCGCATCCTTGATTTTCATTCGCGTAACCAAACGCACGTATGAAGATGCGTAGTATGAGAGTATTACCCTGCTCATGGGCCAGTTCACAACGTTTACTCCCGATATGTATCTCGACCCTACGGCTATATCCGCACCGGCGCAACATGCTTCGTATAAATGTACCAAATCGTCGGGATTGTGCGAAAAATCCGCGTCCATTTCGAAAATATAGTCATATTTATGCTCGATAGCATATTTGAAACCCGTGATGTATGCCGTTCCCAGTCCCAATTTTCCCGACCGTTCCAGAAGATGAAGCGAATCGGGATAATTCTTTTGCAGTTCTTTGACTATGTTTGCAGTACCGTCGGGTGAACCGTCGTCAATAATCAAAATTTCAAAGTTTTCGTCGAGCGAGAAAACTTTTTCGATAATTGCTCCGATATTTTCTTTTTCATTGTAAGTCGGAATAATAACTAATTTTTTATCTGCCATGTTTATAGTTTTTTAAGTGATGATATTCGGACTATTTCTTTTTACTCAACAGGAGTTCGGGTTCGTCGGTAGTGATATATTCGAAATCCTGACTTGTGAAAAAATCCATGTCTTCGGATTTGTTAACCGTCCAGACATTCAGGCTCAAACCGAGGTTTTTGGAATTTGTTATCAGCGAAGTGTCGTTTTTGAAAACATTATAATGATAATCAAGACCCGTAATATTGTCCTTTTGCAGCTGTTCGGGCGAAATATCCCCGTTCAGGTATGCGACGGCAGCCGAAGGAACCAGCTGTTTGACTCTTTTGACGGCGTTATAGTCGAAAGCGATGTAGAAAACCCACGGTTGCGCTCCGAGTTCATTGACTTTTTCCACGATTTTTTCAGTGCTGCGCACGGTTCTTTCTACCGTCGACGAGCTTTTTATTTCCAGAAACAGTCTTGTATCGGTTTGTTTCATTCCTTCCATAAGCGCCTGTTCCAGTGTCGGAACGGTTTCTCCGTTCGGCAGTTTTGTCGCCGCCAGTTCGGAATAAGTATGTTTCTCGATCACTTTTCCGAAGAAGTTGTTGTCGTGGCACAGCACAAAAACACTGTCCGCCGTCATGTGAACGTCAAATTCGGAACCCGCACATCCCAAACGCATTGCCTCTCTTAGCGATTCTATGGAATTTTGAGGTATTCCCTTGGCTTTCCACGCTCCCCGATGGGCTACAACGGCATTGTCCGAAAAAAATTTCTTATATATATCTTGCGCACGCATGGTTACACTGCTCATTAACATGAAAAACAATATATAAACGAAAGTTCTCATCTAAAATCATTATTAAATTATGTACAAATATACACATTATTTTCAAACCAAACAGGATTTTATCCAAAAAAAATATTCCATATCAAACATTTGCGTACACGAATTTCTGACAATCAAACCGATAGGCGCAAAGAGCCGGACAGCGGAGGCTGCGAAAATTTTCCGCGAATAACCGTTTTTCCGCAACTTGCAGCCGACGAACAAATCAGGATTCAGTGTTTTCCTTATCCTCTTTATCCTCGCCCTGTTCTTCCGGCTTGTCTTCCGTAAAGTCAAGCAAATCGTTTTCCTGTAGTATATTATACCATTCAATCATTTTTTTTACATGATGCGGGAATACTTTGTCCCTGCTGTATCCCGGCACTATTTCGGAGAAATAAGCCATCAGTTCTTCCGACGCCGCTTTGTGCGATACTGCTTTCTCTCCTCCGGTTTTTTCCCGAATCTTGATGAGAATTTCTTTCAGCATCAAATCGTCGCCGTTTTCGGTATAAACAGTTATGTCCGCTAACGAACTGACTTTCGCGAGCGCGGGTATGCACATCCGTTTGCCGTCCTTTATGCTTTCCACAATAATCCCGTGGCGAGCCTGTGAGAGATATTTGTACAATCCCGAATATCCGGAGACTGATACGATTTTCTGTATGTCCGTCTGCATTGTTTACATTTTTTTTAATATTAATTTACGTATATTATTCAATTCACCTTTAACGCTTAAATCCAGCTGTTTGCCGTCGACGTTAAGAATAAATCCACCGATTATGTCGGGATCCGAATTTATCGACATTTCAACAACAGTATTCTCGTCGTATTCTTTCAAAACATGATTTTTAATCTTTTCGACAAAGTCGTTTTCCGGCTCCGCCGCAACCGTCAAATCAACAAACACAACGTGTTTCGCTTTCCGGTACACCGATAAATAAGCCGTTGCGATGTACAGCAGCAAATCCTCCTTTTCCCTGCCGAAAAGAAATTCGTAGAAATGCGCGGAACATTTTGCGGCATTGCCTCCGGCAGCCGTTTCCAGAACTTTCAGCTTTGTTTCGAGCGGAAGTATCGGATTTTGCAGGAATTTTTTCAATTCGGGAACGGACAAAAAGCCGTGCGACAAATATTTCATTTCGTCGTAAACTTTTTCTTCTTCATTGTTATCGAGTGCATAGGCATACAGCGCCCGTGCATAACGCGATGACAATGTGCCTATTGTTGCCGTGTTCATTGCCGGAAGGATTTCATATTAAACTGTTCGACTCATTTTGTTTATCAATTTACCGGCAAGAGTTCTCTGTTCTTCCGCATCTTCCAGTTTCTTTCTAAGAATTATTTCGGCTATTTCGATTGATAAGTTTGTTATCTTGTTATCAATTTCTTTCATAGCCTCTTCCTTCTGTTTTTCGATGAATCTGTGCGCTTCCGCAATAATTTTCCCCGCTTCGGCTTTTGCCTGCTCCTGCGCCGCAACGATAATCGTGTCCTTTATCTGTTTGCCTTCCTGCAGTATTTTTATCTGTTCTTCTTTTGCCCGGGCAATAAGTTCCTGACTTTCATGCCGAATTTCATCCAGCTGCTCTTTGGCTTTTTGTGCCGATACAAGAGCGTCCTCGATGTTTTTGTTTCTTTCGCCTATACCGTTCAGAATGCCGGGCCATGCATATTTTCGCAGTACAACAAACAGTATTACAAACGAAAGCAGCATCCAGAACAATAATCCCGCATCCGGTTTGAAAAGGTCCATGCTATTACCGATTAACCTGTTATAATATTAACGCCAGAATACATACAAGTATTGCAAAAAAAGTAGCCCCTTCGATCAGCGCCATAGCCAAAATCATGGTCGACCTTATGTCGTTTGTCTTTTCGGGCTGACGGGCGATGGCTTCCAGGGCGGCAGTGCCTATTTTCCCCAGACCTATTGCCGCTCCGATAATTACAATTCCCGCCCCGATGGATGCGCCAAAATTTGCCAAGCCCGTGGCTTGCAAAAGAATTAATCCTAAAATCATTTTCGTATTTTTTTTATTTTAAACAGTCAATATATTTAATAAATTATAATTAATCGTCGTTACGGAACAGAGTTCCTTTGTATTGCCAGTATTTTACCAGAATAAATCCGAACAGCATCCCGCCGACATGTGCAAAATGGGCGACTCCGCCAGTTGTGCCGGTTATTCCGAAAAACAGTTCCAGCACGCCGTATATCACTACCAGCCAGATAGCTTTCAGCCGTACGGGCGGGAAAATGAGCTGCAATACGGTATTCGGAAACATCATCCCGAAGGCAAGCAAAACGCCGAATACCGCGCCCGACGCGCCTAAGGTGGGCGTCCGATAAATCCGGACTATACCTTCGTGATAGTCCGCCACATTCAAACTGCTTACATTAAGATACATTATGAACAAGTGCAGGCAGGCGGCGCCCAAGCCCGTTACTATATAGTAGAACAGAAATTTCTTGCCGCCCCATACTCTCTCAATCATGCTCCCGAACAGCCATAAGGCATACATATTGAAGAACAAATGCATCAAATCCGCATGCATGAACATGTGCGTGAGCAGTTGAAAAAACTTGAACCAGGGAGATGCGGGATAAAAAAGCGAAAATGTGGTAATCATAAAGTTTTCGAACAGATAACTTGCCAAAAACATTATACAGTTGATAATCAGTAAATTTTTTACTACCGCAGGCGTTTGTGATACAGGATTACCGAACATACTCATTTTTCCGCTTGTTCTACCGATTCGGACATGTTGTGGAACACATTCTGAACATCGTCGTCCTCATGAAATTTGTCTATAAGTTTATTTAATTCAACGGTTTGCTCCGGAGTGAGAACCTTCAGCTCGCCGGTGGGGATTCGCTCGAAACTTGCGTTGATTATCTCAAAACCGTTTTCTTCCAGATATTTTTGGATGCTGCCGAACGATTCGAATGTTCCGTAAATCATTATTTCGTTTTCGTCGATAAACAGTTCTTCTGCGCCGTAGTCGATAAGTACGAACTCAAGTTCCTCAATGTCCGTTCCTTCTCTAAGAGCGACTTTGAAAACGCATTTGTGGTCGAACATAAATTCCACGCTTCCCGACGTTCCCAGCGAACCGTTGTATTTGTTGAAATAGCTGCGCACGTTGGCAACCGTTCTTGTCGGATTATCGGTTGCCGTTTCGATTATAAAAGCCACGCCGTAAGGTCCGTAACCCTCGTAAACCACTTCCTTGTAATCGGACTGTTCTTTTTCGACAGCCCGTTTTATCGCTCTTTCGATATTTTCCTTGGGCATGTTTTCGGCTTTGGCGTTCTGTATTATGGCTCTAAGGCTCGGATTCGTTGAGGGATCCGTACCCGATTTTGCCGCTATGGTAATCTGTTTACCCAGCTTTGTAAATACTTTTGCCATGTTGCCCCAACGCTTCAGTTTGGTTGCTTTTCTATATTCAAATGCCCTTCCCATAAATAGTTACTAACCAATATAATCTTCTATAACATTAATAAAACGACGCGCAAAGGTACAAAATAATTACAAACTTCAAAGAAAAACAAGATTTTTTTTGATGTGTGATGTATGAAGTATGATGTATGAAGTATGATGTATGAACGATAAACTCGGCGCGATTTCGGATACAGTCCGACCATAATAGTCTGAAAAAATCTTGCTATCGTTTATAGTTCATCGTTTATAGTTTATCGTTTATCGTTTATCGTTTATAGTTCATAGTTTATAGTCCATCGTTCACGCCATACACAGCCTTGCCAGCAGATACGACACCGTTGATTCCGCTCCCTGGTTCAGGTTGATGTTGTGTTCTTCCAGTCCGTCGTAACAGCCGCCGGTTGCGGGATTGTAGATGATTTGGTTCAGGTGGTTGTTTCCCAGAAACCAGTTGAACGCGATTCGCTGTTTTGCCGAATATTCCTCCCTGCCGAATACGGAATAGAAGGTCGATAACGCCGTTACCGTGCCGGCAATATCTATCGGCTGTTCCCCGTATTCCTTTCTGCCGGACGCCTTTTGAAGCCATCCCTGATTGGAAATCACTCTTATCTGCCCTTCGGTAAATGTTTTTTCCAGCAGGAAGTTGAAAGACTCTTCGGCGATTTCCCTGTATGCGGCGTTTTTTGTTATCCGCCAGGCATACAGCAGGCTTTCGGGAAGGATGCTGTTGTCGTATGTCAGGTAGGCTTCGAACCAGCGCCAGTCGTCCTCGCGGTTTTGCCGGTAACAGCTGACCAGCTTGTTGCCCGAC
>JAISSE010000280.1 GCA_031273285.1 Prevotellaceae bacterium | reverse complement strand
AAAAATCAGAATGGCAAATCGGGACGTTTAACATCAAATTCCGACATATTGTCGGGGAAACTGTTTCCCGAAACGTTCCCGGATGCAAAATCATCATTCATTTTAGAGCCGATGATATGCGCGCCGGTTGTTCGCGGCAACGAAGATATTCCCGCATCTTCGAGGTCATAAAACTTGGCTTCTTCGCTGCGAAACCGGAGCTGAACGTCTCCGACGGCTCCGTTCCTGTGCTTAGCCAGAATGATTTCGGCAATGCCAATCATGGAATTTCCGTTTTCGTCTTCATACATGCCATATTTTTCGGGACGGTGAATGAAGATGACCAGGTCGGCATCCTGTTCAATAGCGCCCGATTCGCGAAGATCCGACAGTTGAGGACGTTTGGTGCCCGAACGTGTCTCCACCGAGCGGTTCAACTGCGACAGGGCAATTATCGGGACATTGAGTTCCTTGGCAATTGCCTTCAGGGAACGGGAGATGGCGGAAACTTCCTGTTCTCTCACGCCTTTCATTTCCGGCGGTCCGGTCATCAACTGCAAGTAGTCTATTATTATCAGTTTAACGGCATCATTCTGCACTAATCGACGGGCTTTCGAACGAAATTCGAATATCGACAGGGCGGGAGTCTCGTCGATATACAAGGGCGCCGCCGAAAGAGCCTGTATTTTGGTATCCAGCTGATACCACTCGTGGTCTTCGAGTTTTCCGTTTTTGATTTTTTCGGACGACAAACCGGTTTCGCTTATCATCAAGCGTTTGACAAGCTGTATTGCCGACATTTCCAGCGAAAAGAGAGCAACCGCCCGGTTGAAATCCACTGCTACCGAACGAGCCATCGACACGACAAACGCCGTTTTTCCCATTGCCGGACGCGCCGCCACGATAATCAGGTCGGAAGGCTGCCATCCGGAAGTGACTCTGTCTAAGGACGTAAAGCCCGACGGGACGCCGCTGAAGCCATCCTCTCTGGCGGCGGCAATTTCCATATCTCTGATAGTTGCTTCAATAACCTCGGATATGGGTTTGACTTCGTTTCTCGAATTTCGATCGGATATTTCGAAGATTCTTTGCGCCGCCGAATCGAGTAAATCGTTCACATCAGCCTTGTCGTCAAAAGATTCGCGCTGTATTTCGGATGCAATTTCTATCAGTTCCCTTTGAATATATTTTTGAGCGACAATTTTGGCGTGATATTCGATATGCGCCGCCGACCCCACTCTGCCCGAAAGCTGCGAAAGATAGTATGCTCCTCCCACAAACTCAAGATTGTCGGTCTTTTTTAATTCGGCGGCAACAGTGTAAATATCTATTGCGTCGTGCCGCCCCGCCAAATCGAGAATCGATTTATATATTTTCTGATGTGTTTCGAGATAAAAACTTTCAGGAACAAGTAATCCCTGAATATCAACTATTGCGCTTTTTTCAATCATCAGGGCGCCGAGAACGGCTTCTTCCATATCAATCGCCTGAGGCGGTTTTTTCCCCAGCTCAAGCGCGGCTAATTCCGTGGTTTCCAACTTATATTTCTGCATTTTTGCCATAATATTTTTCCTCAAATATACGCAATAAAATTTGTTTCCGACAAGAGCTTTTTTATCCGTTTTTTTGTTTTATAGCATTTCGCAGATTATCCATTGCTTTCATCAAAACCGCTCTTTGAGTTGCAACATTTAATCTTACAAACAGTTCGCCTTCGGAACCGAAAAGACGACCGGGATTCACCGCCAGTCCCGCCTTCGATACCATAAATTCGTGTATCTGCGACGAAGTCATATTCAACCCGCTGCAATCCAGCCACATCATATATGTTCCTTCGGGTTTTCGGGTCTTTATGCAGGGAATATATCTGTCGAGATAATCCATGACATATTCGAAATTCCCGTCAATATATTCCAGTAACTGACCTAACCAGTTGTCTCCGTGAGTGTATGCGGCTTCCAGAGCAATATCGCCGAATACTGTTCCTGCCGAAACGCTGAGATTATTAACAAATTTTTTGAATTTTTCATGCAGGACGATATTGTCCGAATATACTATGGATGAAGACAGTCCGGCAATATTGAAGGTTTTGCTCGGAGCGATGAAGGTTACCGTCTGCCGGGCAAATTCCTCGGATATCGAAGCAAAATATATATGCCTGTGCGGTTTAAAAATCAAATCCGAATGAATTTCATCCGATATTACCAGTACATTGTATTTCAGACATAATTCTCCCGTTTTTTTCAATTCGTCCAAAGTCCAGACCCTGCCCACGGGATTATGAGGGCTGCACATGATATACATCTTTACTCCGTCTGCCAGTTTTTTCTCAAAATCATCAAAATCAACAGTGTAATGACCGTCACCGGAATTGACCAGCGAACTTTTTACGAGTGTTCGTCCGTGATTATTCACCGCATGCATAAACGGGTGATAAACAGGCGTGTTTATCAGAATTTTATCTCCCGCATCCGTAAACGCATTGACTGCGAAATTAATCGCCGGAACTACTCCCGGACTGAAACACATTCGCTGCGTATCGGTTTCCCAACCCCGTCGATGCAGCCAGTTTTTCACCGCACTGTAAAAGGATGCCGGACGGACGGGATAGCCCAGAACTTCATGTTCCAGACGCCGTTTCAAGGCATCAATGATAAAGTCGGGGGTTTTGAAATCCATATCGGCAACCCACAGTGGAAGCAAATCGTCCCGTCCGAAACGCTCCCGGCAATTATCCCATTTTTCGCAGTCGGTATTCTTTCGTTCAACCAATTCATCAAAATTATATACCATACTTATCAATAAAATTTAATCTGCAAATGTACATGAAAAAATCGAATCCGAAAATTCGCACGCATAAAAAGGTGTACGACAAAATCCCCTCTGTCCGGCATAGTGTCCCGCTACACCGAACAGATCGACAGAGGGAGCGGAATCGGCTGATTCCGGTGTACGACAAAAATAGCGCGGATAAAAGAAAAAGGGATTTTTAGGAATGAAAATAAATAACTTATAACTGTATCGTTTGCAACCTGAGTTCCGGATAAGAATAATTGAGAAATCGCCGAAAGTTAAGCGATTTGCCCGTTAAGGCATAAATATCAATAGTTTAAATTTTCCACCCCCCTCGTCTTCTCTGTAAATAAAGGCGCGCGATATTATAATCTTATGATTATCAAGTGTGAATTGCGAGACATTCAACAAGTCGTCTCTGTTTTATCTAACTGATTGATAGCGTTTAACAAAATCAGCAGCCTTCTGTCCGATGCGTTAGCCTCAATTAAACGTCTCATGCTCTCTTCCACATCAAT
>JAISSE010000240.1 GCA_031273285.1 Prevotellaceae bacterium | reverse complement strand
TCGGATTAAATTATTTTGTCTAATTTTGCGCTTTATTTGTTAAAAAATACTGATTTATGGTACAAAAATTTCAAACTGCTCTAAGCAATTCCAAAGCCGTACGCTGGACGGTTTTGCTGTGTCTTGCACTCCCGATGTTTGCATCGTATTTTTTCGATGACATGTTTTCGATGGTAAGCCAAATTTTCAACAATCCCGCTATGCTCGAACTGGGCTGGGATTCGGAAGATTACGGTTTGTACGGCGGCGCCTATTCGTCGCTTTGCGTATTCGGCGGGCTGATTGTCTGCGGAATGCTGCTCGACAAGTGGGGAGTGCGTTTTACGGGGACTCTGTTTGTCATACTGATGGCAGGAGGTTCCGTAATTGTAACTTATGCCCTGTCGCCGGCATTTCCCGGAAGTCTTGTCGCCGATTTTACCGGAACGACGCTGGGATTTGCAAAGCCGTCGCTGGCTCTGGCTTACGCGGGCTGCGCGCTGTTCGGTCTCGGCAGCGAAATAGCGGGAGTGTCGGTAACAAAATCCATTGCAAAATGGTTTAAAGGGCGGGAAATGGCTCTGGCTATGGGGCTGCAAATAGCCCTGGGACGCCTTGGAACCGCAATATCACTGCTTCTGGCGCCGATGGTAATCGCCGCAAAACAGGACACCGTCATTCCTCTCGGCGAATCGAACAACATGTCCGAGATAGGACTGTTTTTGATGATTGTCGGGCTGATAACATGGTTTGTGTTCATCTCGTTCGATAAAAAATCGGACAGACAGCATGCCGCCGCCGATAAAAGCGACGACGACAAGTTCAGGTTTTCCGATATAGGAAAAATACTTACAAACAGACATTTTATCCTCATATCTCTCCTGTGCGTGTTTTTCTACTGCTGCGTCAATTCGTTCAAACGGTTTGCCGCGGCAATACTCGAACCGCGCTTCGGCGAAGTTGCCGTTTCGCTTTTCGGCATCGACTTTAAGACCTCGTCGATAATGATGATTCTGCTCCCCGTCTTTACCATTGTGTTCACTCCGCTGTTCGGTTCGACGATAGACAACAGGGGCAAGGCTACGAAATGGCTGATGATCGGCTCGTTTGTCGTTCTGCTGGCGCATCTTGTCATTGCATTTGCACCCAGCGTACAACTGTTCGGATTTGTGGGGCTTTCGCTGCTGGGAGTGAGCTATTCGCTTGTTCCCGCCGCAATGTGGCCCTCCGTTGCAAAGATAATTCCCGAAAGCAAGCTGGGTACGGCTTATTCACTTATATTCTGGATTCAGAATATCGGGCTGATGCTGGTGCCCGTAGTCATAGGGAAGATACTGAAAATGACGGAATCGCTACCGGGCGTGATATATTCCGAATTAATTTTTATCGCGTTAGCCGTCATTGCAATCGTAATTTCGTTTTTGCTGAAAAAATCTTCGCAAAAACATCCCGAACTGGGACTTGACAAACCGAACAAAGTATAAGTAACAATTACGAATTAACAATTACGAAACGCCGGTTCGACGCAGTCAGTTACGAAATATTACATCTAATCTTCGTATATTATATCTAATCTTCAGACATTACATCTAAATTGTCGGATATTACATCTAACATTTCGTAACTGACTGCGTAGCCACTGCATTTCGTAATTTTTAATTTTTAATTCGTAATTGTATAAAAATGTCTATCTTTGAAGTGCGATTTGTGTTTTATTTTTATACACTAATCCATTATACATAGAAGGTTAAACATGGTATGACTGCTCAACGGAACATAATGTTAATAATTGTTACTGTCGCCTGCATATTGTTGATAAGGCTGTTTTCGATACAGATAATCGACGAATCGTATAAAATCACGGCGGTAAACAATGCTTTCAGATACGATGTGGAATATCCCGCAAGGGGGATAATATACGACCGTAACGGCAAGATACTTGTGGAAAACATAACCGCTTACGACATCATGATAACCCCGCGCGACCTGGGGAACGTGGACACTGCCGAACTGTGTACCGTATTTCAACTGTCGACGGAAGAAGTAAGAAATATTTTCAGGGGGCTGGGGAAAAATCGCGATTACAGGGCGTTTACTTTCCTTAAACAGATAACTCCTGAAAAATACGCGCTGTTTCGGGAACGGGCAGACCGGTTTCAGGGGTTTTATTCCGTCGTAAGAACCATGCGGACTTATCCGCGGGACATCGGCGGGAATGTGCTGGGATATATTCAGGAAGTCGATACCTCGGTCATTAACAGGGATTCCTACTACAGGTCGGGCGACTATGTCGGCGTCAGCGGCATCGAAGAATCATACGAAACGGTGCTGAGAGGCAAAAAGGGAATCAGTATCTATCTGCGCGATTCCCGCAACCGGATTGTGGAACCGTACGAAAACGGGAGATTTGACACGGCGGCTGTTCCCGGCAGGGATATAATCAGTTCGATTGACGGCGATTTGCAGGAATACGTCCAGACGCTGATGCGCAACAAACTCGGGTCGGTGGTTGCAATCGAACCTTCGACGGGCGAAGTACTCGCTTTGGTATCGTCGCCGACCTTCAACCCCGCCATGCTTTCGGGTCCAGACCGTCAGCAAAATTACAGCGTCATGGTTGCCGACCCGACAAAACCCATGTTCAACAGGGCGATAATGTCGCCGCAACCGCCCGGCTCCACATTCAAACTGGTAAACGGGCTGATAGGTCTGGACGAAGGGACATTGACTCCGGCAACAACCTGCTATTGCGGCGGACATTATCCCTACGGCAGAGGAGTTGCCTGTCACGGGCATTCGTCGCCGGTAAACTTTGTCCGCTCGATAATGGTATCCTGCAATACCTACTATTGCTATGCCTTCCGCAATATTCTGGAAAACAAAAAATATCTTTCGCCCGATTCCGCGCTGACGGTGTGGAGAGACAAGGTGCTGCGTTTCGGATTTGCGCGGCAGCTGGGCATCGACCTTCCCAACGAAAAGACGGGTATTGTGGCTTCAAAAAATCTCTACGACAAATATTACGGCATCAACCGGTGGAATCCCCTGAGCATAATTTCACTTGCCATCGGTCAGGGAGAAATCGGCGCAACAACCCTGCAAATGGCAAACATGGCGGCGCTGATAGCAAACAGAGGGTTCTATTATATCCCCCACATCGTTAAAACGGTCGGCGCCGGCGAAAATATCGCACCCGAATATTACGACAGGCAGTACAGCGGAATTGATGAAAAATATTTCGAATATACGGTCGAAGGAATGCACATGGCGACAACGGGCGCGGAAGGAACGGCGTGGAGAGCGCGTGTTCCGGATATCGAAGTGTGCGGGAAAACGGGAACAGCGCAAAACCCGCACGGCAGAAATCATTCCGTATTTGTGTGCTTTGCTCCGAAAAACGACCCCAAAATAGCCATCGCCGCATTTGTGGAAAATTCGGGCGCGGGAGGAAGTTATGCCGCCCCGATTGCATCTCTCGTTCTGGAAAAATATCTGAAAGGCAAAGTAACGAGAACAGATTTGGAACAATATATACTGAATATGAAACTTGTCGAACAATAATCTACATGCGTAATGAGCGACAAAATAGAATTTAAAGCCCCCGACCTGACTGTTGTATTAATATACATGGCGCTGGTCGCTATCGGATGGATGAGTATATATTCCACGCAAAACGACTCCGCCACCGCGATATTCGATTTCTACAATCTCTCCAAAAAACACGGAACACAGCTCCTCTGGGCAATGATTGCCCTGCTGACTGCCGTCGCCGTAATGATTATCAGCAAACGGTTTTATCCCGTTTTTGCAAATCACATGTATGTAGCGGCAATATTCCTGCTGTTACTCACTCTTGTAATCGGAACAGAAATAAAAAGTTCGAAATCGTGGCTGAATATCGGAATAATCCGTTTTCAACCTTCGGAGCTGGCAAAACTTGCAACGTCTCTGGCTCTTGCACGGCTGTTGGGATTACACGAATTTAAGCTCAACTCGTTGCTCAACTGGCTCAAAACAATAGCCATAATCGTGTTGCCCATGGGGCTGATACTTCTTCAGAAAGACTGGGGGTCGGCGCTGGTATTTGTGTCGTTCTTTTTTGTCCTTTACCGTCAGGGAATGTCGGGATGGGTACTGACGTTCATGGCGTTTACAATAGCGCTGTTTATATTTTCCCTGCTGTTTCCGCTGATATGGATTATTTCGGGGATAGCGCTTGCGAGTATTCTCCTGATATGGATGACATACCACAGAAATAAACAAATGCTGATTCGGATATCGGCTTTCGGCGCCGCATCGTTTGCGGCGGGAATAATCTACAAATACGCGGCGGGCAGCGATATTGAATACGACAAACTTATTGCGGCGGCAGTGGGAGCAGCCGTCGTCGGCAATATCGTGTTCTGCCTGCTGTGGCGGAAAAAAGTCAAACGGTTCGTTGCAATATTCTTCTTTTGTTCGACAGCGCTGGTCTATTCCGTGGACTATGTCTACGATAACGTGCTTCAGCCCCATCACCGCAGCCGAATCGAAGATATGCTCGGTATAAAGGAAGACAAAAAGAATGCGGGATATAATGTGTACCAGTCGAAAATAGCGATAGGTTCGGGAGGATTGACGGGCAAGGGCTTTCTGCACGGGACACAGACCAAACTCAACTTTGTCCCCGAACAAAGCACCGATTTTATTTTCTGCACAATAGGCGAAGAATGGGGCTTTGCGGGCAGTTTTACGGTAGTCGCCCTGTTCGTAACCCTGTTTATACGTCTGATAGTGCTGGCGGAACGGCAGAAAACGCCGTTTTCGAAAATATACGGCTATTGTGTCGTGTCAATAATGTTTTTCCATTTTGCGATAAACATAGCCATGACAATCGGTCTTGCCCCCGTTATCGGGATACCTTTACCGTTCATAAGTGCCGGAGGCTCTTCGCTCTGGAGCTTCACCGTGCTGCTGTTCATATTCCTCAAATTAGACTCGACAAACAAATGAGACGGCTAATCTTGAGAGTTGAGAGTTGAGAGTTGAGAGTTGAGAGTTGGCTAACGCGATAATTTTCAACTCTCCATTCTCAACTCTCAACTCTCAACTCTGTACGACCCTGACGGGTGGAGTGGCATTTCGTTTTTGTAGCGTCAAAAAACAGTTTCAATAACCTGAGTTCCGGACAAGTTTGGATTTATAAACCTAATGTTCCGATTGGAGCAACACGCTATAAAAAAACATCCGAAACTGCTATTGGCAAGCAGAATCGGATGCATGGACAAAATATTGTTTAAATTGTTTTGTATTATTCGGACGCGGGTTGTTCCCGTGCCTCCTCCTGTTCTTGAGCGGTGTCCTCAATTACGGGCTGTTCATCGGCAACCTGTTCAACTGTCGGAGTTTCTTCAACTTCCCCGGTTGCAACAACTTCTTCGGTTTCAACAACTGCCTCTTTAGCGGCAGTAGCCTTTACAGGTTCCTGCGAAGGAGCCGTATCCGCATCCGAAGACGACGACTTTCTGCGACTGCGACGAGTGCCTTTCTTCACTTCTTTCTTCTTTATCGAGCCTGAAGCCGTTTCGTTGAAATCGACCAGTTCGATGATAGCCATTTCCGCAGCATCACCCGCACGAAAACCGGTTTTCAGCACGCGCGTATATCCGCCGGGACGGTCGCCAATTTTCGCGGCAACATTCCCGAACAGTTCCTTCACAGCGTCCTTGTCTTTCAGATAGCTGAAGACCAAACGACGTGCGGAAGTTGAGGAATTAACCTTGATTGTCCTTTCGACTTTCTCGACGCTTCCATCTTTTCGTTTCACATCTACAGTTTTGACTATGGGAGTGATAACGGCGTCATTCGCTGCTTTCGATTTGGTAATCAGAGGTTCGATATATACTCTTAAAGCTTTGGCTTTGGCTACGGTTGTTTTAATCCGCTTGTGTTTAATCAGCGACGAAGCCATATTAGCCAGCAGTGCCTTACGATGTCCCGCAGTACGACCCAAATGATTAAATTTCTTGTTGTGTCTCATTATTTTTTAATCTTTGTCAAATTTATATTTTGTTATATCCATCCCGAAAGAAAGATTGTTTTTTTCCAGAAGAGCATCCAGCTCGGTCAATGATTTTTTACCGAAGTTGCGGAATTTCATCAAATCGTTTCTCTGGCATTTCACCAAATCGGCAAGTGTCTCAACCTCGGCGGATTTTAAACAGTTCAACGCTCTTACCGACAACTCCATGTCTATCAGCTTTGTTTTCAGGAACTGCTGCATCTGAGTGCCGTCCTCGTCAAACTCGTTGTCCGGAACTTTGACCTCAAACTCCTCCGTCATTTTACGTTCGTCGGCAAACAGCATAAAATGATAAATCAAGATATTGGCTGCTTCTCTCAGGGCGTCTTTCGGAGAAATGGAACCGTCGGTAGTAATTTCCAGAAACAGTTTTTCGTAATCCGTCTTCTGTTCTACACGATAGTTTTCAACGGAGTACATAACATTTTTAATCGGAGTATGAATTGAATCAATCGGAATCACTCCGAACTCCGCTTCATCCGGGCGGTTTTCCTCTGCCGGAACATATCCTCTGCCTCGCCTGACGGTCAAGTCCATCTGCAGTTTAACCGTCGTTTCCATGCGGCAAATCAACTGCTCCGGATTGAGAACCTCGAAAGAAGTGAGGAAATTGTTCAACAATCCCGCCTTCAGTTCGCTCTGTCCCGCTATTGTAACGGTAACTTTTTCGCTGTCCACACTTTCGACAGTCCTTTTAAACCTGATTTTTTTCAGGTTCAGGATAATTTCAACAACGTTTTCAATCACTCCGGGAATTGTCGTAAATTCGTGGTCAACTCCCGAAATTTTCACACAACTTATAGCGTAACCTTCAAGATTTGAAAGTAAAATACGACGCAGGGAGTTTCCTATAGTAATACCGAATCCGGGTTCCAGGGGACGAAACTCAAACTTGCCAAACGCATTATTCGCGTCAAGCATAATAACCTTATCAGGTTTTTGAAATGCTAATATTGCCATAATATTCCTTTTTATTTTTTTATTCGGCTACATCCTTCATGCAGTGCAACTTCGGTCTGTTTTAGAGACCGTGTTGATTTACTACGATTTGGAGTAAAGCTCGACTATCAACTGTTCATTAATTGTTTCCGGAATTTCCGTACGATCAGGGCGATTTAAAAATCTCGCCGACATATCTTCGCTGTTCCATTCCAGCCACGAAAAGCGGCTTTTCTGAATCGATCCCAAAGAATCTTTTATGACTTCGAGCGATTTGGAACGTTCGCGAACGCTCAGCACGCTTCCGGGAGTCAGTAAAAGCGAAGGAATGTTGCACACATGTCCGTTCACCATAATATGGCGATGCGAAACCAGCTGCCGCGCGGCGGAGCGCGAAGGAGCGATTCCGAGGCGGAACACCGTATTGTCCAGCCGACTTTCGAGTAACATAATCAGATTTTCGCCTTTGCGCCCTTTCATGCGCGAGGCTTTTTCGTACAGATTACGAAACTGACGTTCAAGCAGACCGTAGGTATATTTGACTTTCTGCTTTTCCTGCAACTGTGTCCCGTATTCGGAAGGTCTTTTACGCTTCCTCATCAGTCCGTGTTGCCCCGGAGGATAATTTTTGTGATCAAAACTTTTATCGGGTCCGAATATCGGTTCGCCGAATTTACGCGCAATTTTTGTTTTTGGTCCTGTATATCTTGCCATTTCTATTATTTACTGTTAAATTAAAAAAATCATTTTAAAACTATTATAATGTTATCATACACGATTATACACGACGACGACCCGGAGGACGACAACCGTTGTGAGGGATAGGAGTAACATCAACGATTTCGGTTACTTCAATTCCCGATGCGTTGATTGTACGAATCGCAGACTCTCTGCCTGCGCCCGGTCCTTTCACAAAAACCTTCACTCTGCGCAAGCCCAGGTCGAATGCCGTTTTGGCACATTCGGCGGCGGCAGTCTGCGCGGCATACGGGGTGTTTTTCTTCGAGCCCCGAAAACCTTTTTTACCGGCGGAAGACCAACTGATTACTTGACCTTCGTTATTGGTAATCGAGATAATAATATTGTTAAAGGTGGAATGGACATGAGCCTGCCCCGATACCTCCACTTTAACGATTCTCTTTTTCTGAACTGTTCTTTTAGCCATCGTTTACTTACTATTTAGTCGCTTTCTTTTTGTTAGCAACGGTTTTACGTTTTCCCTTACGGGTACGGGCATTATTTTTGGTACTCTGCCCGCGTACCGGCAACCCCAAACGATGACGGATACCTCTGTAGCATCCAATATCCATCAATCGCTTAATGTTCAACTGAACGGACGAGCGAAGCTCGCCTTCAATCTTATAATTCCGTCCGATAATATTACGAATGTTTGTTATCTGCTCATCGTTCCATTCTCTTACTTTGACATCATAACTTATAGATGCTTCATCAAGAATTTTACGCGCAGTCGAACGTCCTATTCCAAAAATATAGGTGAGGCCTATTTCGCCCCGTTTGTTTTTTGGTAAATCAACTCCTGCAATACGTGCCATATTGTTTTTTTAAAAAGTTACAAAATTAATTAACCTTGACGCATTTTATATTTGGGATTCTTTTTGCAAATAACATATAAACGACCTTTGCGTTTAACTATTTTGCAGTCCTCCGTACGTCTTTTTATTGATGCTCTTACTTTCATCGCTTTAATTTTAATTTACTTACAAGTAAATGTTGTTTTATTTATACCTGAACGAAATTCTTCCTTTAGACAAATCGTAAGGCGACATTTCCACTTTCACTCTATCGCCGGGCAGGATTTTGATGTAGTGCATCCGCATCTTCCCCGAAATATGAGCTATTATGACATGACCGTTGTCAAGTTCTACCCGAAACATTGCATTCGATAACGATTCTACAATTGTACCGTCTTGTTCAATAGCGGCTTGTTTTGCCATAAATCTACTTCAATTTTTGTTATTTAACACTTTATCAACAAATTCAAAAGTGGACAATACATCAGCCTTATGCCTGTCAACGGCTACCGTCAATTCGTAGTGAGCAGATAAACTGCCGTCTACCGTCCTGACTGTCCATCCATCACGGCGGTCGCAGTAAACTTCCTTCTTACCCATGTTAATCATCGGTTCGATGCAGATTACCATGCCGCTTACCAGTTTGGGTCCGCTGCCCCTTCTGCCGTAGTTCGGCACGTCGGGTCGTTCGTGCATGTGTCGTCCGATTGAATGACCTACCATTTCACGGACAACGGAATAGCCCAGACGTTCGACGTGAGTCTGTATGGCATTGGAGACGTCTCCAATACGGTTTCCCTGAACTGCCATGGCAATTCCTCTGAACAGCGATTCCTTTGTTTCTTTCAGAAGCATTTCTGCCTCAGGAGATATCCTGCCAACCGCAAAAGTGTACGCAGAATCGCCGTAAAAACCTTTCATTTTCGTGCCGCAATCTACCGATACAATATCGCCTTCCCGAAGACAATAGTCCGAGGGAATACCGTGTACCACCACATTGTTCACCGAAATGCAAAGTGTGTTCGGAAAACCGTTATAGCCGAGAAAACCGGGTTCTGCGCCGTTGTCGCGAATAAATTGGTCAGCCACCTTATCAAGTTCCAAGGTAGATACTCCCGGCTTGATGTGCTTCGCAACTTCGGCTAAAGTCCTGGATACCAAGAGAGCGTTCTCTCTCATTATCTCAATTTCCTCAACTGTTTTTATATTATCCATTCCATTTAAAGAACCTATATATACTTAAAAAAGCGGGCGCAAAGATAATACTTTTTTCTCAAAAAGATTTTTTTTTGCCGTATTTTTTAATTTTATCATGAAGGAGTACGTCCTTTCAGACGCCCTGTCTTCATTAAACCATCGTAATGACGGAGCAGCAAATGGCTTTCTATCTGCTGGAGGGTGTCGAGCACCACTCCGACAAGAATCAGCAGCGACGTTCCTCCGTAGAAAGACGCAAATTCCTGATTTACACCCAGCCACCGATACGCAAATGTCGGAAGAATAGCAACCAGACCCAGACATATCGAGCCGGGCAATGTGATTTTCGACATTATCCGGTCAATCTCCTCCGCTGTTTTCCTTCCCGGTTTAAATCCCGGAATAAATCCTCCGTTTTTCTTCATTTCGTCTGCCATCATGGTGGGATTCACCGTGATAGCCGTATAGAAATATGTAAATGCTATCACCAGAATAAAAAAGACCAGTGTGTACCAAAATCCGTAGGGCTGAAATGCCTGAGCAAAACCGCGTGTCGAATCGAATCCCGAAAACAGCATCGGCACAAACATCAAAGCCTGCGCAAAGATAATGGGCATAACTCCCGCCGCATTTATTTTCAGGGGGATATACTGCCGTGCGCCGCCGTACTGCTTGTTTCCGACAACCCTGCGTGCATACTGCACCGTAATTTTCCGCACAGCCTGTACCAGAGCTATACTTGCCATGAATATAAACAAAAGAATAAGGATTTCGACTATCAGCAGCAGTGGTCCTCCCGTCGGCAGCGTAAAGCGGGTTTCGAATTCCGCCATAAGAGCGTGGGGCAAACGGGCTACGATACCGATCATGATAAGCAGCGATATGCCGTTGCCAAGTCCCCGGTCGGTTATGCGTTCGCCCAGCCACATGACAAACATTGTGCCGGATACCAGACACAGGGCTGCGGGGATGGAATAAGCCCAGCCGCTTACCAAAAATGCCTGAACGGGAACCTGCGATTTTAAATTCAACAGATACATGGGAGCCTGAACGGCAAGAATCGCCAAAGTGAGCAGCCTTGTATACTGGTTGATTTTGCGTCTTCCGCTTTCGCCTTCACGCTGAATGCGCTGAAAGGCAGGCACCATTATTGTCAGAAGCTGAATAACGATTGAAGCCGAAATGTATGGCATCACTCCCAAGGCAAATACCGAAGCGTTGGAAAATGCGCCTCCGGAAAACAAATCCAGCATACCCATCAGTCCCTCTCTCGACGTTTGTGAAAACTTGCTAAGCAATGTCGGGTCTATTCCCGGCAACACGACAAAGCTGCCGAAACGGAACACCAGCAGCAGCAGCAGCGTATAGCCTATTCGCGTACGCAACTCCTCTATCCGGTAGATGTTTTGTATGGTTTCTATGAACCTTTTAAGCCCTAAGACATCCAATATCCTATTCATTATCCATTACAGTTTAATTGCTTTCCCCTGTTTTGCTTCGATAGCTTCAACAGCAGATTTCGAAAAAGCATGTGCGGTAACTTCCAAAGTCGAGTTCAATTCGCCGTTACCCAAAATCTTTACTCTGTCGTTCTTTGAAATCAAACCTGCTTCAACAAGTGTTTCGATACTTATCGAAACGATGTTCCATTTGTCGGCTAACTGTTGTAAGACAGAGATATTGACAGGTTTATATTCGACACGGTTTCTGTTGGTGAACCCGTATTTCGGCAGGCGGCGCTGAATAGGCATCTGCCCTCCTTCGAAACCGAACTTGCGCGAATAACCCGAACGCGACTGCGCGCCTTTATGTCCGCGGGTAGAAGTGCCTCCGCGTCCCGAACCTTGTCCGCGACCGATTCTTTTAACTTTCCGCGTAGAGCCTTCTGCGGGCTTTAAATTACTCAAATCCATAATCTATAAATTCTTCTTTAGTTGTTATTGAATTTTTTCCACTTTTACCAAATGACTAACAGCCTTAATCATTCCTTCCACTGCGGGCGTTGCTTCGCGCTCCACCGTCCGGTTAATCTTGCGAAGACCCAGAGTATCCAGTGTTGCGCGCTGTCTTTTGTTCGACCCGATTCTGCTTCGCACCTGTGTTATTTTATATACAGCCATTTCTATTTTCCTCCTTATCCGTTAAATACCCGTTTAATCGAGATGCCCCGCAACTGTGCGACAGTGTATGCGTCGCGCAGTTCCAGCAAAGCCGCGACGGTTGCCTTGACCAGATTGTGAGGGTTCGACGACCCTTTCGATTTTGCCAGCACATCGTGTATTCCGGCGCTTTCCAGCACGGCGCGCATGGCGCCTCCCGCCTTAACGCCTGTTCCCGGAGCTGCCGGTTTGATGAAAACCTGAGCGCCGCCGAATTTCGATTCCTGTTCGTGCGGAATTGTACCTTTATATACCGGCACTTTCACCAAATTTTTCTTGGCGTCCTCCACTCCTTTGGCTACGGCGGTGGTTACCTCGCCGGCTTTTCCCAGACCATAACCCACTATGCCGTTTTCGTTGCCGACAACAACAATCGCGGCAAAACTGAAATGACGGCCTCCTTTTGTTACTTTTGTAACACGTTGTACTGCCACCAGCCTGTCGCGCAGGTCCAAATCGGTGGTTTTAACTCTTCTGATATTTGTATTCGGCATATTTCCTAAAATTTAAGACCGCTTTCTCTGGCGGATTCTGCTAAACTTTTAATTTTTCCATGATAAAGATAACCGCCGCGGTCGAACACCACGGAGGTTATACCCTTTTCCTGCGCCCGCGATGCTGCCAGCTTTCCGACCAGCCCGGCTACCGCAACGCCGGATTTTCCGGCTATCTGTTCCGTCAGCGACTTGTCGCGCGACGAAGCAAAAGCTAAAGTTACGCCTTTCGTGTCGTCGATAAACTGCACATATATCTGTTTGTTACTTCTGTATACCGACATGCGGGGACGTTCCGGAGTACCGTTCACCACTTTTCGGATGCGATATTGTATCCTTTTTTTCCTGTCTGACTTTGTTAATGACATATATATTCCCCTTTATTATTTTGCGCTGGCGGATTTCCCTGCCTTGCGTCTGATTTGTTCGCCTACAAAACGAATACCTTTGCCCTTGTAGGGTTCCGGTTTTCTCAGCGAGCGAATTTTCGCGGCAACTTGTCCGATTAGCTGTTTGTCTATTGATGTTAATGTAATTACGGGATTGGCTCCCTTCCTTTCCACTACTGCCGTAGCTTTCACTTCGACCGGCAACTCGAAATGGATATCATGCGAATATCCCAGACTGAATTCGAGCACCTGACCTTTGGCTTCAACCTTGTAGCCCACTCCAACCAGTTCCTGCCTGATTGTGTATCCGGTCGAAACTCCCAGTACCATATTGTTAATCAACGCGCGATACAGTCCGTGCATCGAGCGGTGGCGGGGCTGGTCCGTAGGGCGCGTGAAACCGACGGAACCGTTCTCTACCGAGACTTTTATATCAGGATCAACCTTTTGTTTAAGTTCTCCAAGAGGCCCTTTCACCGTTACCACATTAGCCCCGTCTATCGTAACGACGACTCCTTGCGGCAGGTTTACAGGTAATTTTCCTATTCTTGACATTATTTTATACCTTTAATTAATATACGTAACAAATAACTTCACCTCCGATATTCATTTCGCGGGCTTCCTTGTCGGTAAGCACGCCTCTGGAGGTCGAAACAATCGCAATACCAAGTCCGTTCAATACGCGGGGCATGGATACTGCGCCGGTGTAACGACGCAAACCGGGGCGGCTGACACGTTTCAGATGCTTGATTGCCGAATTTTTTGTCTCGGGATGATACTTCAATGCTATTTTGATTGTACCCTGAGGCTGTGCATCTATAAATTTATAGCTCAGGATATAACCCTTTTCGTGCAGAACTCTTGTCAGTTCTTTCTTGATTTTGGAGGATGGAATCTCCACGATTTTGTGATTAGCCTTAACCGCATTGCGGATTCTCGTAAGGTAATCTGCTATTGGATCAGTCATTTTCTTTAATTTTTTAATTTTATTCCGACGCTCGTATACGGCGCCCGATATCCAAATTTATTTATTCTTTAACTTTTATCTTACCCTGTTTATCACTATAGTCCGTTAATATTTACATCATAAATATCAATAAAACGTATCCCAATCATCTTTAATTAGGGAGCGCAAAGATACTTACTTTTTCGTTACATCCAAATATTTTTTTTCTTTTTTTTTGATTGACCTGATTATCAAATATTTTATTTTTGCAAAAATTGAATATTTTCTCCGTTTCGATGTGTCGGAAACATGAAATGCGAGCTATTGGCGACAAATTTTCGCCAATTTTGATATGCCGGCGCTCGATTTTCGGCAGCGTCCCGCCGCAGCTGCCATCGCTTCGCTGCGTCTTCACTGTCGCTTCGCTTGTGGATTATCGAGAGGCGGCGGATTTTCGGATGAAAGCCCATGAGACCTGAGTTCTGTTGGAGAAATAGTCCATTATGACTTGAATCTCAATAGAAGACGTTCTTGTTCCGCTGTTTTTTGTCCGTAGGACATCCATGTTAATCTCCCTACGGGGAATTTTTAGGAAAACCATATTGTTCATCTGTTTATATTCTCTATTATCGAATCCCCCGCCGCGATATTGTAGAGACGTGGCGCGCCGCGTCTCCACGGCGACATTGCGGAGACAGGACACGAGATCGGAAGAGCGTCGTGTAG
>JAISSE010000217.1 GCA_031273285.1 Prevotellaceae bacterium | reverse complement strand
CGATGCCGGAATATTATATTCGGCGATATACGAAACCGTTGCCGATCTGGAGAAAACATTTGCCCTTTTTCCGAAGATACGGAACGGGATATATTCCGCTTCGGGACAGATCGCCGGCGAAGCGGAAGATTTTTTGAACGACAGGCTGGACAATTTTATCCGCTTCACTTCGGAGACGCCGGTTCCTCTCGCAAACCTGTACAAATCGCCGGAAACGCTCGGCAGCGACCGGCTTGCCGTCGCAGTCGGCGTAAACTGTTTTTTCCCCGACACAAATGTCATGATTTTCGATTTCGGAACAGCCATCACGATTGATTTTGTGGACAGCGGGAACAATTTTCTCGGCGGCAATATTTCGCCGGGGCTTTCCGTTCGCTTCAAATCGCTAAATTATTACACAAACAGGCTTCCTCTGCTGCCGATTCCGGACAAAATCGAAGAAATCGGCACAACAACAAAAGAAGCGATTGAAGCCGGAGTCGTTCACGGAATCATTGGAGAAATAATGAGTTACATAAACAGATATATCGACCGGAAAATAATTTTTACCGGAGGAGACTGTTTTTATTTTGCCGAAAAAATAAAAATCCCCATATTTGTATTTCGAAACCCGATGGTTTTTGGTTTAAACAGGGTTCTGCATCACAATCTTGAATTGTGATTTAAAAAGACGGCACGTTTTTTGCCGATGTTTGAGAATACAAATGTGGAATAATGATAATAAGTATTTAAATAATGATGAAAAATTTAGGATTTACAGTTTTTACAATTTTAGCGAGCATGTTAAGTCTCAATGCTCAGAGATACGGAACGGACAGTATCCAGTGTATTTTGAATATTCAGGGCTATCAGACCGAATATAAAAGCAGAAACTACGACGCAGCCCTGCCCCAGTGGCGGGAGGTACTGAAAAATTGCCCGCAGGCAAGTCAAAACGCATATCTGCACGGGATAACCATGATGCGGTATCTGATTGACAAAACCGCCGACCCCGCGCTGAAGGAAAGCAGAATCGATTCGCTGCTGGCGCTCTACGACAAAAGAATCGAATATTTCAACCCCAAAAACAGGGCGGAACTGCTCTACAACAAGGCGATTGAAATACAGAACTACAGACCCGACAATCACAAAGCCATATACGAGGCTTACACGGTTGCCATCGACGAGGATAAAACCATTGATTTGATTGCTGTAGCCAAAGCCATGCTGTCCGCCCGCGAACTGTACGAAAAAAAGGAACTTTCGCTGGAAGAGTTTACCGATACCTATACCAGAATGGCTGATATAGCCGAATCGCAGGTAAAGGCAACTCCCGACGATACCGTCAGGATTGCCCTGAAAGCGGCTGTGGAAAGCGCTTTTCTGGCTACGGACGCCGCCGACTGCGAAAATCTTGTAAAGGTTTTGGGCGCACGGTTCAATGCAAACAAGGATGACGCCGAAGTAGTGAAAATGGTTATCAACCTGCTTTCGGCAAAGGAATGTACCGATACCGAACTGTATTACGAAGGCGTGGAGGCATACAACAAATTAAATCCCTCCCCTACCGCATCCTACGGACTGGCTCGCGTATACTATTCCAAAGGCGACAGGGAAAAAGCCATGCAGTTCTTCAAGGAAGCCACCGATACGGAAACGGACGCCGAAAGCAAATCCAAATACTTCTACGAGTTCGGCAGTCTGTTCCTGAAGGAAGGAAACCGCAACGAAGCAATAACTTATGCCCGGCGCGCCATAGCCGCCAGCCAGCGAAACGGCAGAGCTTACATGCTGCTCGGCACGGCTTATGCGGGTCTTCAGGGCTGCGGCGACGATGCGGTCAGCAAACAGGCTATTTTCTGGGTTGTAGTCGACCAGTTTGTCAAGGCAAAGCAGCTGGATCCGAGTATAGCCGCCGAAGCGAACAAGAGTATAAATACATATTCTCAATATTTTCCGACGCAGGCAGACGCTTTCATGGAACAGAATCTTCTCGACGGAGCAAAATATGAAGTCAAATGCGGACCCGTACACGAATGGACAATAGTACGCACTAAAAAATGAACATTCATTTACAGAACATTAATATTATTAATTTTTTGGTAGCGCTCGTCTGTAGCGCTACCTTATTTTCATGTACGGCGGACACTCTGCAAAAAATATCTTCCGGCGAGCTGGCAGACCAGCCGATAGAAGAGATTATCAACGTAAAACTTATTTACACCTCCGACGGCAAACTCCGTAACGAACTGACCGCAAAAAAAACCGTCAAATACCAGATCGGAGATACCGCGGTATACATTTTTCCGAACGGAATCCATATCATTTCATATAAAGACAGTATCCCGGAATCCGATCTGGTTGCCGACAGCGCAACATTAAACGATAACCGCGGGCTGTTTTTCACCGCCTTCGGCAATGTGGTCGCGCGTAATCTCATCACAAAGAAAGAGCTGAGAACGGACGGTCCGCTGAACTGGAATGAAAAAAACAAGACGATAGAAACAAAGGTTTATACCGAAATTTATTCCGAAACGGACACGATTTACGCAAAATACGGCATTTTTTCCGACGACCGGTTTAAAGAGGTGGAAATGCGGGGACACAGCGGAGTTGTCTTTAAGGAATTTGG
>JAISSE010000210.1 GCA_031273285.1 Prevotellaceae bacterium | reverse complement strand
TTACATATTTCATTCATTGCGGCATCGGCTTTATTCCGTCGGTTGCGGCACAATAAACGGTTTTCTAAACGTTATATTATTGTTGCGCGTAACTTCCAATTCTTCAAACAGAAGCGCATCGGGAACAATATACGTGGCGAAATTTCCGAAAGAGTGCGTATTATACAGAAACTCCCGGTTTGAAGCGCCAAGCACTCTTTTATACGACCGGATATTGAAATCGGGCAGGATAGCGCCTCTGAGCAGTTCTTCGCGACCGTCGGCAACATATATTCTGTAAATCGAAAGCGGTCCGCGTCTGTATCTGCGTACTATATAGGCATAATCCAAATCTTCCTCTTTTGCGGCAGCCAGCAGTTTTTTCTTCAATTCGTCGGGGCTGTACGTATCATTGGATGTCAGGAGGATATTTCCGGGACTTGTTCTCGGGTTCATATAGTTGAGATTCATGCGCATATGCCCGTTACTGTGCTGAAATTTTTTCGTCGGGGTACGTCCGTTGAGCATATTCCTCAATACTCCGTTTTCGACTAAAATCAGCTCTTTGTCGGGAACAACGCCTTCGACATCAACGGGATAGTATCCGTCCAGCTTTTGATTTTTGTATGTTTCGGTTCCCGACAGGGATTTAATCGTCAAACTTCTCGAAGTGAGTTTTTTATCCTTCATCATCTCCGTATTGTTTCCTCCCATGCCTCCGATCGGTTTACGGGCGGCAAACAGGGTCGACTGAAAGAAATACGTTTGCAGAGCCTCCGGAACCGCCATTGCTTCAAACAGAACGGGACCGGTATACGCTTCGGTAATAATCGGCGCGTTTCGCAATTCGATGAAATATTTGACAAAAGCCTCGCAGGTATCTGTAAAAGCCTGCAATGTCGGCATTTGCTCGAAAGTTCCATGCTCGATATACAGTTCGTCGGACAGTTCCTGCCCGTCTTCCGTAACGGTATAAAGAAACAGATTCATGCAGTAATACGGGTCGGGAATCGCAAGTCTGGTATTCTCCGTATTGTACGTGTAAACCACCTGATTCGCAATATTGATATTGACGGCGGAGTTCAGGATTTCCGGATATTTTTTCAGGATTTCCGACGATTTTTTTGCAAAATTCTCCCAGTACTCCCTGTCCATATTCATTTTGGGCGGCTCGATTATCACGGTTGCAGGGCTTGTTTTTTCAAAATCGGGCAAGTTCAGTTCCTCGTCCTCAATATTTTGCTGGGCAATGACAGCCAGTTTGGCTTCATAGCTTTCGGCAGCGTTTTTGTATATCCTGTCAAGGTCTTCCCAAACAGCTGTAGCAATTCCTTTTGCATCGTTTTCCATGATGATGTTTCTCGGACCGAAATTTTGACGGAAATTTGCATTGTTCCTGTTATAATCGCCTACCAGGAGATTCGGAAATCCCACCTTCTGCGAATTTTCGACGGAACGGGATATTGAACCCAAAGAAGCCGAAATATATAGCTGCTGCAAATCGGCAACGAAGTAGCTGATGAAAAACGGAGGTTTGAGCTTGTCGATTTTCAGTTCCGATTGATTGCGGTCTACTTCCGATTTGATTGCCGAAATAATCGTGTTGTCCTGAGCCGACAGCAGGCTTGCGCATAATAAAAGCGTTACCGTCAGAAGTCTGTATTTATATTGTGTCTTCATTCGAAAATATTTTACGGTTTTTAAAACATTAATTTTATGATTTTTCATGGTCTTTCCAGTATTGGAGGTTGATTTTGCGATTTCGATTTCTTTTGTGTTTCAATCATTTTTATATACAAAGTCGGCGACACGCAGGATACGGGAATTGAACCCGATTCGGCGCCGCAGGCTCCGTTAAACACTCCATGATCCTGCCCGCAGGCTGTAACCTGCGAAAATATTGCCAGAGGCGTACCCAGCAAATCCACTCCGCGCACCAGTTCGTCCGGACGACCGTCCGCATATATGCGGTACACAATCAACGGCGTTACATTGAACGCATTCGGCATGTATCGTCCGGTGGTGGTAAATCCTCCTGATACCTTGTCGAACAGGTAGACGTATTCTCTGTTCTCCTTTTTTGCCTGCTCCAGCGCCATTGCACGCAATTCGGCTATTGATTTCGGGTCGTTCGATTCGATAATCATATTCGATTGACGGGTTACATTGTCCGCATAAATCACGGCGCGACCGTGTCCGTTTGAGTTGGAAAAATTCTCGATCGGCGTGCGGCTCATGAGAAAAGATTTGAGTATCCCGTCCCTGACAACTTCCACTCTTTGACCCCGAATGCCTTCATCGTCGAAAACATAACTTCCGTTTAGGGGCATATTCCTGTATTTTTTCAGTTTAGGGTCAAAAACTATGGAAATGTCTTTGGGCAGAACCGATTCGCCGACTTTTTTCTTAAATGTCTGGGCATCCGATTCCTGTTTCAGCCTTGCACCCTCCACTCTGTGTCCGAATATTTCGTGGAAGAAAACCCCTGCCGCTTCCGCCGTCATCAAAGCCGGTCCCGAATATGCTTCCGCAACCGGAGCCTTGCGCAGAATCGAAATCATTTCGCTCATGTCCTTCGCATCTTTCAGTATCCGGGCGTCGGAAGGAAGGTCTTTCGCATCTATTGCAAAATAGGAGAGGAAAAGAGGGAGCGACATTCCGTCTTCGGCAACAGTCGATATGCTGATGTGCAGACGATAGGCACAGGCGTTTTCCGCTACTTCCCTGCCTTCGGTATCGACAAAATATTTCCGGACAAGTCCAAACTCAATATTTGCCATATTGTTTAGCACATCCTTGTTGTCGGAAAAAATTTCGGTGTATTTCTTCAGTTTATGTTCCCATTCGGCAGCGTCGAATTTAAAGTTTTTCAACGGGACGGGCGGTTCAAAGTATTTTTCCGGACTTTCTTTCGTGAAATCGCCCGACTTGTCTTCGGCAGCTACTTTAACCGCAACGTTGGCTTTTACGTTTTCGAACTGTTTGACGGCATCCTTGTATACCTGATCGGTGTTTCTCCAGAGCGCTTTTTGTATCGCCGCGGGGTTGTCTTCCAGTACCAAATCGTTGTTCGAGTAATTGTTCGACATATTTCCGCCCTTGATTTCCCGCGTATTGTCCATCTCGTAATCGCCCACGCGCACATCAACATTAAAAAGCCGCTGATGCCTCGGATTGCTGTTGTACAGCAATTTGCCGAAAGAGGCACTGATATTGTGCGTCTGCATATCCTGCACCCTGTAACTCACATAGTATGCAGGAACAGGATTGTCTTTAAGAACAGTAAAATTTCTGTTCAGCTCGGTTTTCAGGATTTCAATAAATCGATCCTGAGATAATGCCGCCTGCGAAACCAGGGCAACCAGCATGATTATTAACGTTACTTTTTTCATATAATATTAAAAATATTGTGATTTCTATTCGCTAAATCAATCATATATACAA
>JAISSE010000141.1 GCA_031273285.1 Prevotellaceae bacterium | reverse complement strand
TCGTTGAACACCGTCATTTCTTTCTTGTTTACGGGATAATTGCCCAGCATCAGGGACTGTACGTACAGAATATTTATCACGGCTTCGAACATCACGTCATCGTCCAAATCCACCAGATCGTTTATCAGCGTATTGTCCTTGTTGAAACACAGCGTAGGTGTCGATTCCTCTTTTTTCTTTATAAAACCGTGCAGAGTGGAAGCAAAGGGATTGGATGTGTCGGCAAGATTGCTGATATTCTTGTTGTTCAGAGCCTCGTCGTTGGCAACATATATTGCGGGAGTATCTTCGGGTTCAAATCTTTTTATCTGGGCTTTGCAATAGTGAGTTTTCAATATTTTGCCGGCTTTCTCTTCGAAAATTCCGAATCTCCGGTCGTCGGTAACCGCCTCGCCAAGATTGGATAAAATGTCCTGCGGAGTTATTTTCGTTATTTTGACATTCGGAAACACGATTGAAATTTTCCGGATCAAATCATTCTCAAAGCTGTATGCGGCGTTAATGACCGTTTTGCCCTGCGAGCCGGCAATGCGTCGAATCTGTCTGAAATCGTCCATCGAAGGAGTGTAGAATATTTGGTCGTTGTAGGCTTTCAGCGACCTGAAATTCATCATCCCCTTGTTTGTCTCGAAAGGAATGTAGTCCACAAACAGTCTCAGCAGTTCCGAATCTTCGGCGGCAAGGGCTTTTATATACAGGTGATGCGTACCGATAATCTCTTCAAGGATGCGTATGTCCGACATGGATAACAGCCTCAGATATCCCTTGAAGGCTGAATTGAGTTCTTTTTTAGCATTTTTCAGGTCGTCGTTATCCATCAGCGATTCTCTGGACGCAGTGGGTTTCAGAGCGTTTGTATTGATTACGCATTTGACGAACGAAGCCCATTCGGGAAAAAGATTTCCTGCCTGCTCGCACAGAAACATTCTTTTTAAATACACCTTGTGTTCCCGGGAACCGGTGAACTGGATTTTATACGGCATGATAAAACCCACTCCTTCAATTTCGCCCGTTTCCGAACTCATTCTGAAAGCGTCCAGAAAGTTGATGTTGAAAGCCTGCCTGCCGTATTGCAGCAGTTCCTCTTTTGTACTGTCGGGATTGAGCCACACGGGAGCGCCTTCGACCAGCAGGTTTGTCCCGCTGCCTGTAACCAGACTGATTTTTGTGGGCAAAGCGCTTCCGAAGTACAGAATATTTTTCCTGAGTTCATCTTCCTCAAAAAGCAGTTTCCATTCCTTTTTGGGATGAAGGATAACTTTGGTTCCGGGCGCCATTTCGTCCTCGATTTCCTCGATCGTGTATGTCCCGTCGGCTTTTCCCCTCCAGCGGATGCCCTTGTATTTCCTGTATAATGAACGTGTTTCGACCGTTATTTCGTTGCTGACGACAAAACAGGAAAGCAGACCGATACCGAACTTGCCGATATAGTCTTTTTCCAGAATATCATCACGTTTGGAGCTTTGACCTATCACGGAAAGGAACCGGTGGACTTCGTCTTCCGAAAGTCCTATCCCGTTGTCTTCGAAAATTATTTCCGCGTGCTGTTTTTCATTTACATGGACATTGATTTCTCCCGTAAAGGATTCATCGATATTTCGTCGTGCGGTTATTGCATCTATCCCGTTTTGAAGCAGTTCTCTCACAAATACATTCGGCGAGCTATATATGTGTTCCGAAAGCAATTCTATCATTCCTTTCAGATTAACCTGAAATAAATATGAGTTATTCTCCATGCACATCAAATCTTTATATATGTTTTAACTTTAAAATTACGTAAAAAGACCTCCAGTCAAGGTTTGTGAAGAGAGCGGAAAACGAGATTCGAACTCGCGACCCCAACCTTGGCAAGGTTGTGCTCTACCAACTGAGCTATTTCCGCATTCCGGCTTTATCCGCACCTTATAAAGGTCTTTTTATCGGAGCGGAAAACGAGATTCGAACTCGCGACCCCAACCTTGGCAAGGTTGTGCTCTACCAACTGAGCTATTTCCGCCTGTAATCAACGACAATATTCCGGTCGTCGTCCGAAACAAAACATTGTTGTTCACTGCTTTCAAGCCGTCCGCGCAACAAATTAACGTTCCGTTTCAGACTGCGAAGGTAGTACTTTTTTTAATTACTGCAAATACTTTCGTCATATTTTTTTACCGAATCAAGAGGAAACAATTTGCAAAACCCTGCTAACAAGCCTTCAAGCGCAGTATCACCGCCCGAAAACAGGTGCTCGAAAACGGCTTGTAAACAGCGTGTGCAATATTATCAGGGTGGATGAGGCTGCCTGAAAAGAGACATTTTTTTATCGCAAAGGTCGCAAAGAATTTTCGCAAACGCAAGTTCGACGTAGCCAAAGTTCGCAAGGGGGAACAGTGTCGGCGATATAAACTTTGCGCCCTTTGGCTGCGCCGAACTTACGTTTGACTACGTCGAACTTACGTTTGGCTGCGCCGAACTTGCGTTTGCGGATTCTTTGCGTTTAAACAGATTTTTAAGACAGCCTCGTCATTTCAACTTGGTTGTTGCCTGCAATATAGGGTCTCGCAATGACGGACGGCGTTGTGTTTTACCCGCCCTGCCGTCATTGCGACGGCGACGGCGAGGTACGAGCAGGAAGCCGGAAGCAATCTCAAAACAGGAAAAAGATTGCCGGAATATTGAATATTCCGACAAAAATTACATCAATTTCGGGAATAAGATTCTAATGGAAATTTGAAATAATTCGTACAAATTTGCGGATAAAAATCGAATCATTGTGCAAATTCAATAATTTAATATAAATTTGCACAATTGTTATTAAAACGAAAATGATGTTATATCTCAGAAAACTTGTTATTATACTTGCTTTTACACATTTCGCGGGTAATGTTTTCGCCCAGTCGAAGGACTTTGATATTACCAAAAATCTGGAAATATTCTTCGCAGCTCTTCGCGAACTGCAAAATAAT
>JAISSE010000011.1 GCA_031273285.1 Prevotellaceae bacterium | reverse complement strand
TGCAAGAGCAAACTCGGTTGTCGGCGGCTTTGCGGAATTTCGGCTGTAGAGACGCAGTATGCTACGTCTCTACCACGGAGAGGTTGCGGCGAAGAACCCGTCGGGCAACCGCAAGGGTCGCCCTACAGTTCGACCGCAATGCGTCGTCCGGCATTTTCAATTTTCAATTTTCAATTCTCCATTACCAATTAAATGATAGAAAAAAATACGATAACCCGCAGTGCGCAAAATCCCGAACCTGCAATTTTAGTGGGTATTATAACGGAATCACAGAAAACAAATCAGGTCAGGGAATATCTCGACGAACTGGATTTTCTTGCCGAAACGGCAGGCGCAACCGCCGTAAAACGGTTTACTCAGCATTTGAAGCATCCCGACCCAAGCACTTTCATAGGTTCGGGTAAAGTTGCGGAAATCAAATCCTTTATGGAAAACTCGGAGATAAATCTCGCCATTTTCGATGACGAACTGTCGCCTTCGCAGCTAAGAAATCTGGAAAAGGAACTTAACTGCGCAATTCTCGACAGAACGGCGCTTATTCTCGACATTTTCGCGCAGAGAGCAAAGACCGCTTATGCGAAAACACAGGTGGAACTTGCTCAATATCAGTATTTGCTACCCCGTTTAACCCGTATGTGGACACACCTCGAACGCCAGAGAGGAGGGGCGGGTCTGAACATGAGAGGTCCCGGAGAAACGCAGCTGGAAACCGACCGCAGGATAATACTGACAAGAATAGCAAAACTGAAGGAACAGCTGAAAAAAATCGACCGTCAGATGGCTTCCCAGAGAGGAAACCGGGGCGGTCTATCACGGTTAGCCTTGGTCGGATACACCAACGTCGGCAAATCGACACTGATGAATCTGCTGAGCAAATCGGACGTATTTGCCGAAAACAAACTGTTTGCAACTCTCGATACAACCGTCCGGAAAGTCGTGATAGAAAACATCCCGTTTCTGCTGTCCGATACGGTGGGATTTATCAGAAAACTGCCGCATCAGCTGGTCGAATCCTTCAAATCAACACTCGACGAGGTGCGGGAAGCCGACATACTTTTGCATGTCGTGGATATTTCGCATTCCAATTTTGAAGAACAGATTGAAGTTGTCCGAAACACGCTTCATGAAATAGGCGCCGGAGACAAACCCGTATATCTGATTTTCAACAAAATCGACGCCTATACTTTTACGAAAAAAGATGAGGACGATTTAACTCCGGCAACTAAGGAAAACGTCAGTCTGGACGATTTGAAACGAAGCTGGCTTGCAAAGGAAAACGCGCCGTGCATTTTTATCTCGGCAAAAAATAGGGAAAATATCGCGAAACTTCGGGATGATATCTACCGTATCGTAGCCGAACTGGACGCCGGACGCTATCCTTTCGGAAATTTTATCTGGTAAATAATATTCTGATTTTTCGGATATTAATTTGAAAAATCTGTTAATTTGAAAATTTTTTTTCAAATTAAAATACAATATTCGATAATTCTTATTACATTTGCAGCACATAAATAATATGTACGAAGACGGAATGAATAAAATAATAATTAATAATAGTTTTTAGCTTAACTGTAATGACAACAAGAAGGAGTTTTCTTAAAACAGCGACGCTTGCCTCTGCCGGACTGGCTGTAGGGCTTCGCGCAAACGCTGCCGCCGGCAGCAGTGTAAGTGCCGGCAACAGGGTAAATCTTGCATGTATCGGTATCGGTAACCGTGGCGAGCAAATCATAAACGATTTCGACCGAACCGGATTAGCCAATGTCGTTGCCCTGTGCGATGTGGATTTGGGTGCGAAACATACCCAGAAAATGCTGGCTAAATTTCCCAAAGCCAAACAATTCAAGGATTTCAGGCAGATGTTCGACAAAATGGGCAACGAGATTGAGGCGGTGTGTATCGCTGTTCCCGACCATGCACACTTCCCTATCAGTATGCTGGCAATATCGCTGGGCAAGCACGTGTATGTCGAAAAGCCCATGGCGCGTACTTTTCTCGAAGCCGAACTGATGATGGAAGCAGCCCGGAAACATCCGAAAGTAGTTACTCAGGTTGGAAACCAGGGGCACTCGGATCCGAACTATTTCCAGTTCAAGACATGGGTCGAAGCAGGTATCATAAAAGATGTTACCGCTATCAGTGCGCACATGAACAACGACAGAAGATGGCACAAATGGGACGTAAATATTTACAAACAGCCCGATAAAGAGCCGATTCCCGAAACTTTGGACTGGGATACATGGATGTGTGCCGTTCCGTATCACGAATATAATTCGAAATTTCACTACGGCGACTGGCGCTGCTGGTACGATTTCGGAATGGGCGCTCTCGGCGACTGGGGCGCGCACATAATGGATACCGCCCACGAATTTTTACAGTTGGGGCTTCCATACGAAGTTCGTCCGACGCTGACGGGACACAACGACTATTTTTTCCCGACTGCGTCCACCATTCTGTTCCGTTTTCCGGCGAGAGGAGACATGCCGCCTGTCGATTTGACATGGTACGACGGTGTCGACAATCAGCCTCCCATCCCGAAAGGTTACGGAAAATCCGAACTTGCGGAAGGTATTCCCGCATCCGGGCAGGGCGAGATAAAAGCCTCCGCAATCAATCCCGGCAAGATCATCTACAGCAAGGATTTGATTTTTAAAGGCGGTTCGCACGGTTCCACTCTTTCCATCATTCCCGAAGAAAAGGCAAAAGACCTGAAACTTCCGGAGATACCGAAAAGTCCGTCCAATCACTTTGCGAATTTCCTGCGCGCATGTATGGGCAAGGAAAAAACCCGTTCGCCTTTCGAAATTCACGGTCCTCTGAGTCAGGTTTTCTCTCTCGGAGTGATGTCTCAACGACTGAATACCACGCTGTATTTCGACAGCCGGACAAAACAGATAACCAACAATGCGTTTGCCAATGCAATGTTAGCCGGTCTGCCTCCGCGCAAAGGGTGGGAACAATACTATAAATTATAAGCGGAAATTGTGTGTGATGATTTCAATATACAGTGATTTTCATTTTATTTAAAATTTTAAAATAGTTATTAAAAAGATTTTCAATTTTCGATAACACCCTTGACGTCTTTGTTTAAGGGTGTTATTTTTAAAACAATGAATGAATTTTAAAAAATTACGGATATGAAAAGAAAAAATATTTTGTTGGCGGCGGTTATCCTGTTATCGGGATCGCTGTTTGCTCAGGAATGGACTCCGCTGTTCAACGGAAAAAATACGAAAGGATGGAAAAAACTCGGCGGAACGGCGGAATATAAAGTGAAAGACGGAATTATCACGGGAATTTCCAAAGTGAATACTCCGAGTACTTTCCTCGCAACGGAAAAAAATTACGGCGACTTTATCCTCGAATTTGATTTTAAGGTTGATGACGGACTTAATTCCGGCGTTCAGTTTCGCAGCCTGAGTCGTAAGGAATACGACAACGGCACTGTGCACGGATACCAGTTCGAAATCGACCCTTCGGAGAACGGAAAATGGTGCGGCGGCGTATACGACGAAGCCCGAAGAGGCTGGCTCTATCCGATGACCGTAAATCCCGCGGGCAGGAACGCTTTCAAAAACGGAGAATGGAACAGTGCAAGAATCGAGGCGCTCGGTAACTCCATCGCCACGTGGATTAACGGTATTCCGTGTACCAATCTTTGGGACGACATGACCCCGGAAGGATTTATCGCCCTGCAGGTACACGCTATCGGGAACAATAAGGATCAGGCGGGTAAAACGGTTAGCTGGCGAAATATACGCATATGCACGACTGACGCGGAACGGTTCCGTACCAAAACGGACGCCCCCGAAGTAAATGCCGTTGCAAACAGTATCTCGCCCGCCGAAGCCAAAGACGGATGGAAACTGTTGTGGGACGGAAAAACTACCGCAGGATGGAAAGGCGCAAAACTCAACTCTTTCCCCTCGAAAGGATGGAATGTGGACAACGGAATACTGAAAGTGCAAAAAAGCGGTGGCGGCGAGTCCGCAAACGGAGGTGATATTGTTACGACCAAAAAGTATAAAAACTTTATCCTCAAGGTGGAATTTAAAATAACGCAGGGAGCCAACAGCGGAATCAAATATTTTGTAGACCCCGGTTTGAACAGGGGTGAAGGTTCTGCCATAGGCTGTGAATTTCAGATTCTGGATGACGAAAAACATCCCGACGCCAAACTGGGCGTAAAGGGAAACCGAACGATCGGCTCGTTATATGACCTGATACCGCCGATAGAATCCAAACAGTTCGACATAAACGAATTTAACACTGCAACGGTTATCGTTACGGATAATCATGTCGAACATTGGCTCAACGGAATAAAAGTGGTTGAATACGAGCGTAACAACCAGATGTGGAATGCGCTGGTTGCATACAGCAAATACAGAGACTGGCCCAATTTCGGAAATGCCGCGGAAGGGCATATTCTTTTGCAGGATCACGGCGACGAAGTATGGTTCAAAAATATAAAAATCAAGGAACTTTAGCGGGATTGAGGCAGTGCTGAAGGTATCTGCCCAAACACCTGCTGTAACCGACGCGGCATAAACCGCAGTTTTTGCACGCAGATGAGGCGGCTTTAACGGATTTGCACGGATTTCGATTGAAATCCCGTCAAAATCCGTTGAAACCGTATCGTCTGCGTGCTTTTTTTGCGACAATACAGGGTTGGGAGGTATCGGTTGGGTGTACGATAAAAGTTCCATCGGCGTAATCCCGCACTGCGCTTCACTTGTACGGGGTTATCCATGTTGAAGACCTACGGTCTTACTGTATTTCGCCCTAATACACTAACCCAAACAGGGTTTCAAACCCTGTTTGGGTTGGCTAATCACGATTAAATTATTTTACACGATTAACAGAATTTTCAAGATTTACAAAAAGCAGCATGTATCCTGCAAATCCTGTTAATCTTGTAAAAAATCCTGCAAATCCTTAAAATCCGCGTCTTCTGCGTGCCGAACGTCCTCAATCCCTATTTCGGAGCTTTGATATACAGCACAATCGCCACGATGACAAAAAGAAAATTAGGTATCCACGCCGCGATCAGAGGACTTGCGACCCCCACTTGAAGAAACACTTCGCTGAAACGCAGCAGCAGTATGTATATAAAGCTCATGGCAATGCCGATGCCTATCTGCATCCCGATGCCGCCCCTGATTTTTCGGGACGAAAGCGAAACGCCAATCAGAGTGAGGACAAACACGGAAAACGGAATGGACGTTCGGTTGTAATTTTCCAGCACAGACTTGGATGAGTTCTGTCCGCGCATCTTTTGTTCTTTTATATTATCCTGCAATTCAAAATAATTCATGGATATTATCACATTATCCCGCTGTTTCAGTTCTTCTGCCGAAAAATTAACCGCCGTATCCATTTG
>JAISSE010000087.1 GCA_031273285.1 Prevotellaceae bacterium | reverse complement strand
TGTACTTTTCCTTTAATGTCGAGTACGAAAGCGATTTGACGAAACTGAACTACATGTCGAACAGCGTGAGAGAAGCCGAACGGCAGTTCAACGACATTTTACAGACGGAGCATACCCTGCTGCTTGTTTCCAAAGGTCATACGCCCGAAGAGGCATTCGGCAATTCGTATAAAATCTTTCTGCTGTCCGACAGTCTTGCTTCGGCAGGATACGACTGTTCATATATCGGTACGGCAAAGGCTGTTCCGCCGAAATATATCCAGCGCGAAAACGTTGCCGCATGGAACAACTACTGGACAGGCAGTCCGAGAACGGACGAAAAGGAAACCATCCGGCGGATTTTTGCGGAAAAAGGGCTGAATATCGTTTCGTTCGACAAATTTTTCCGGACGCTTGAAGGCAGGGCGGAGATAATGCCCGACGGAGATTACGCCCGGCTCACGGATATTTTCGGGAAAGATTATCTGTATTCCGACAGCACAATCTGCACCCTGATTTCACAGATAACAGCTTCGCCGGACGATATAGGCGAAATTGCCGCTGCCGTCAACAGAAGCGGACATGCCAAAGTGTTGAACAAACAGTCGATAACGGAAAATCTGGTTGATTCGGCGGGCAACGATTTCAATACCGTTACATTCTACACCTCGCTGCTGGTGTTTCTGGCGATTTTAATCGCCTACGGACGCATCGAACTGACACTTATCACCTTTATCCCGATGCTTGTTTCGTGGATTTGGATACTGGGGATAATGGGACTGTTCGGAATAAAGTTTAACATCGTAAATATCATATTGTCAACATTTATATTCGGACTTGGGGATGATTTCTGTATTTTCACGACGGACAGCTGTCTCAAATCGTACAGGCGAAACGATAGTCATGAATCCGTAGTCCGCATGAGCATAATTATTTCGGGATTAACGGGTCTGATCGGTTTCGGCGCCCTGCTGTTTGCCGAACATCCGGCGATATATTCTCTTGCCGGCATTTCGATTCTCGGCATATCGTCCGTACTGTTTGTATCCCGGACATTACAGCCGTTTCTGTTCCGCATTCTGGTTACAAATCCCGTTTCAAAAGGGCATCCGCCCGTCAGTTTGCTCACCATACTCAACAGCCTGTTTTTCCTGGTCTATTTTGCCTGCGGATGTCTGGCGCTTTCGGCAGCAAGTTTGATTTTCAAAATTATCCCCGTGAATATCGGGAAAAAGAGAGCAATCCTGCTGCATCTTATCCATTACATGGCAAAAAGTCTTATCGTACTGTCCGTCTGCATAAAGAAAATCATAATCAATCCTCATGGCGAAACACTCGAAAAACCTGCGATAATCATTTCCAACCATCAGTCAATGCTCGACATACTGCAAATACTTGCTCTTTCGCCGAAAATTGTGTTTGTGGTCAAGGACTGGGTTTGGAAATCGCCGCTGATGGGCATGTTTGTCAGGCACGCGGGGTTTCATTCCCTGTCCGGCGGCATGGATTCGCCCGAAAGTTACCGCAATACCCTGAACGACGGATATTCGATAGTCATTTTCCCCGAAGGTGCGCGAACGGACGATTCGGAAATCAAACGTTTCCACAAGGGAGCGTTCTTTTTGGCGGAACAGCTCGATGCGGATATTCTGCCGATTATGCTGCAAAACAATCACGAAACATTGCACAAGGGATGGTATGCGGTGTATCCCAATCAGATAACCCTGAAGTTTTACGACAGGATTTCGCCCGACAACAGAATGTTCGGACAGGGTTACAGGGAGAGAACCCGGGCGATAGCGGCATTCTACAGGAAGGAATATCCGAAACTGGGCGAGGCGGCGGCACATTCGAGATACTGTATCCGCAGGCTCAGAGATGCTTTTATGTATAAAGGTCCTGTGCTGGAGTGGTATCTGCGCATAAAACTGAAAATGGAGGATGCCTATTGCAGTTTTGACGGTTTCGTTCCACTAAAGGGAAAAATTGTGGATGCAGGCTGCGGTTACGGGTTTTTGTCATACATACTGTCCATGAAATCAAGCGAAAGAAAAATTACGGGCATCGATTATGACGGGGATAAAATTGCGGATGCGGCAAACTGCAGTCTCAAAACGGACAGGGTGAATTTCGAGTGCGCCGATATAACGGAATACGATTTCGGAAATGCCGACTGTTTCATATTCTGCGATATACTGCATTATGTGGAGCCGGAAGACATAGAGCGTATCGCACGGAAAGTGTCGGAAAAACTGAACCCCGGCGGCAGTGTGATTATAAGGGATGCCGACGCAAACGAACATCAGTTCAATAAAATAACGGAATTTCTGTCCACCAGAATCTTTAAATTCAACAAACTGAACAACCGTTTAAACTTTTTCTCGACGGAAGACATATGCGCGATTTTCGGAAAATACGGATTTTCGTACAATGTCGTTACCGACAAACGACACGCAATAAATACCTGCTGGATTCTTGTGAGAGTTGAGAGTTGAGAATGAATTACGAATTAAAAATTAAAAATTACGATTTTTAGTTACGAGGGGGAGTTGAGGAAGGGCAACGCCCTTTCCCGGATTCCGAACAATTGCGCGATTTTCGTCATCGGACGGGAACGGGAATTATTGGGAAGCATCTCCAAAGTTTGGGAAGCTCCGTCAAAGTCATTTTACACGATTAACATGATTTTCAGGATTTACAAGATTTACGGGATATATTGATGTTGTTTTCGACGAATCCTGTTAATCCTGAAAATCCTGTTAATCGTGTAAAAAAAAATATTTATGTCGGATATTGAAAATTTTTATTATTTTTGCGGCTGTATAATTGTGAAATATGTTTTAAAGTTATTCGGCGCAAGATGAAACGCATTATATCGGTTTTTTTATTGTTAATCACACTGTTTGCATCCGCTCATGCTACTTTGGCATGGCATTATTGCGGTGGGATTCTGCATTCCGTAACTATTGCGAACGACCGTTCCGGCTGCTGCTGCGGCGACAAACA
>JAISSE010000048.1 GCA_031273285.1 Prevotellaceae bacterium | reverse complement strand
TTGAAATAAACGGCAGAACGAAAAAGATTATGCGGATTGATGTGATAAGTATTTTACCGGAGATATTGGACGGCTTTGTAAATAACTCGATTGTGAAACGCGCGCAGCAGAAAAACGTTGTCGAGATACACCTGCATTCGTTGAGAAAATACGGCAGGGGCAATTATCGGCAGGTTGACGACTATGCTTTTGGCGGCGGCGCAGGCATGGTGATGATGATTGCTCCCGTATATGAACTCATTACGGAACTGAAATCGGCACGGGATTATGATGAAATCATATACATGTCGCCCGACGGAGAACAGTTCGGACAGAAGGAAGCCAATCGACTGTCCGTTCTGAACAACATCATCATACTGTGCGGACATTATAAGGGTGTAGACCACAGAGTTCGGGAATATCTCATAACTAAGGAAATATCCATAGGCGATTACGTCCTGTCGGGCGGAGAACTTGCTGCCGCAGTCGTGATAGATGCAGTTACAAGAATAATTCCGGGAGCGATAAACGATGAAGAATCCGCTTTAACCGATTCTTTTCAGGACGATTTGCTGTCGCCTCCGGTATATACGCGACCTCCCGAATTTAACGGATGGAAAGTTCCGGACATCCTCCTTTCGGGCGACCATAAAAAAATCGAAAAATGGAGAGAAGAACAGTCGTATGAACGGACAAAACGGCTACGCCCGGACTTGTCGGACGAAGATTAATCCACGAAACGTAAGTTCGACGCAGTCAATTACATGAATTTTATCTAATTGCACGAATTTTTTTATCTGCGCATTGGGAAATCCTGTTAAGAAACGCGAAATAAAAAACATATAACAGTCTGTTATTTGCCCTTTGTGAACTTTGTGTCTTTCTTTGCGCCCTTTGTGTTAAAAATTCAAACACAAAGATCACTAAGGTTTCACAAAGATCACTAAGTTATTTATTCCGTATCCCTAAATCCTCCAATCTCATAAATCCATGGTTCGGATTTTTTTTATCCGCGAATTTTCAATTTTTAATTTTCAATTTTCAATTTAAAGAAAAACAAGTACCTTTGTTCTGCATCAACAGGGATGCATTATAACTGTAAATAATTTATAATATGTAAAATGAATAAGAATACATTAAAAAGATTTCGGGGAGACTGGCCTAAAATAGGCATTCGACCCATTATCGACGGGCGTATGGGCGGCGTACGCGAGTCGTTGGAAGTACAAACCAAGAACATGGCGGAGAGTGTTGCCGCATTGCTGACATCCACGCTGAAATATCCCGACGGGACGCCTGTTCAGTGTGTTATCGCCGATTCGACTATCGGACGTGTGGCGGAAAGCGCCGCCTGCGCCGAAAAGTTCAAAAGAGAAAATGTCGGCGTTACAATTTCCGTTACCCCGTGCTGGTGCTACGGAAGCGAAACGATGGACATGGATCCGCATACGGTAAAAGCCGTTTGGGGATTCAACGGCACCGAACGTCCGGGCGCGGTTTATCTGGCTGCGGTTCTGGCTGCTCATGCGCAAAAGGGATTGCCGGCTTTCGGCATTTACGGGCATGACGTGCAGGATGCCGGCACAACCGAAATACCATGCGACGTCAAAGAAAAGCTGTTGCGTTTTTCGAGGGCGGCTCTGGCGGTAGCCGTCATGCGCGGCAAATCGTATCTGTCGATAGGCGCTGTCTGCATGGGTATTGCCGGTTCGATTGTGAATCCCGACTTTTTCGAGAACTACCTCGGCATGCGTTGCGAAGGTATCGACGAAGTGGAAATTATCCGCCGAATGAACGAGGGGATATACGACAGGGACGAATACGAAAAAGCGCTGGCTTGGGCTAAAGCCAACTGCAGGGAAAACGACGACATCTGCAACCGTCCCGACTTGCGGAAAGACCGTGCGGGAAAGGATGCCGACTGGGAATTTGCGGTGAAAATGACGCTGATAGTCCGCGATTTGATGACCGGAAATCCGAAACTCAGGGAAGCGGGATTCGGGGAAGAATCGCTGGGACATAACGCTATCGCCGCAGGTTTTCAGGGACAGCGTCAATGGACGGATTATTACCCCAACGGCGATTTCACCGAAGCCATACTGAACTCGTCTTTCGACTGGTCGGGAGTGAGGCAGCCTTATGTGCTGGCTACCGAAAACGACGCTTTGAACGGTACCGTCATGCTGTTCGGCAATCTGCTGACCAATACGGCTCAGATATTCGCCGATGTGCGAACATACTGGAGTCCGGAATCGGTAGAAAGGGTAACGGGCAAAAAACTGACGGGCAGAGCGGCAAACGGCATCATCCATCTGATTAATTCGGGTGCGGCTTCGCTGGACGGTTCGGCGCGGCAAACCGACAGGGACGGCAATCCTGTGATGAAACCTTTCTGGGAAATCAGCGACGCCGAAGCGCAGGCATGTCTGGATGCAACAAGCTGGGTGCCTGCAAACCGCGAGTATTTCAGAGGAGGCGGGTTTTCGTCGAAATTCCTGTCGCTCGGAGGCATGCCCTGCACGATGGTACGTCTTAATCTTGTCAAGGGACTTGGACCCGTGCTGCAAATCGCCGAAGGCTGGACTGTGGATATCGACCCCGAAGCGCATGAAATTCTGGACAACAGAACGGACAGGGGCTGGCCTACGACATGGTTTGCTCCGCGTTTAGCCGATAACGACAATTTCAAGGATGTGTATTCCGTCATGAACAACTGGGGTGCAAATCACGGAGCCATCAGCTGCGGACATATCGGAGCCGATCTGATAACCCTGGCGTCGATGCTGCGTATTCCGGTGAGTATGCACAATGTCGCCGACAGGGATATTTTCCGTCCCGCATCGTGGGGCGCTTTCGGAATGGACA
>JAISSE010000321.1 GCA_031273285.1 Prevotellaceae bacterium | reverse complement strand
GATGTATATTTTTATTCTTCACTGGATTCCTTCACAGAGTTCTCTCCCGAAGTAACTGTTCGCGCAAACTTTTTAACCAAAAACAGTTACAAATTATATGCGGGGACAGGCATGATGATCGGTCGGCGTCTGTCGCTTGTGTTTCCGGTCGGAGTTGAAGTAAAGCCTTTCAACTCATATCCCAACCTAAGTTTCAGGTTTGACGTGAATACGGTGATTGGTCTGGATATTAATCCGATTTATCTTGCGCCGGGTTTGGGAATATGTTATTCTTTCGGCAAATAACGGTGATTACAAAATCATTGGGAGACAAAAGTCTGTTTTAACGCAAAGGTTGCAAAGAAACTGCAAACGTAAGTTCGGCGTAGCCAAAGGGCGCAAGTTTATATCGCCGACTATTCCCCCTGCGCCCCTTGCGAAAATTCCCTGCGCCCTTTGCGTTTAAAAAGTATCTCTTTCGAGACAGCCTTTTCCCGCTCTCCGCTTCCTTAAGGGATACGGAATAAATAACTTAGTGATCTTTGTGAAACCTTAGTGTTCTTTGTGTTTGAATTTTTAACACAAAGGGCGCAAAGAAAGGCACAAACGTAAGTTCGACGCAGTCAAAGTTCACAAAGGGCAAATAACAGACTGTTATATGTTTTTTATTTCGCGTTTCTAAACAAATTTGCACGGATTTTCGACCTGTGTCAAATCCGTGCAAATCCGTAATACGCGCGCGCTGTTTCGCTCAATCGAGATATTTGGCGAGCGTTTCCGACAGCGCTTCGCCGCGCAGATTTTTTTCTACGATTTTACCATCCTTATCAAGCAGAAAATTAGCGGGGATAGCCCGTACTCCGTAGAGAGCGGCGGCTTCGCTGTTCCAGCCTTTGAGGTCGGAAACATGCGCCCATTCAAGCCCGTCCTGCGCAATTGCCTGAAGCCATTTGTCGCGATTCTCATCCAGCGATACGCCTAAAATGGTAAATCCCTTATCCTTAAAAGCATGAAATGCCTTGACCACATTCGGATTTTCCTGACGGCAGGGACCGCACCACGAAGCCCAGAAATCAATCAGCACGTATTGACCGCGAAAATCGGACAGTTTCACCGGATTGTTCGTCGAATCGTTTTGAACGAAATTGGGCGCGATGCTGCCGATACTTGTAGCCTTCCATTTGGCTATCCTTTCCTGAATCTCTTTCCCAAGTTCCGTAGCCTGCAATTTTTCCGAAAATAAATCGAAAATCTCCTGCGCTTCGTTCCATTCGGGAGAATAGCCGACGACGGAAGCGAACAGAGCGTGCAGAGCATAATACGAATCGGGCTTCGCCTTGATGAAATCGACAGCCAGTTTTTTTTCGACCTTTGATAAGGAATCGAATTTACTCTCAAGGATTTTCTGTTGAGATTCCTTTTCTTCGGGCGATAATGTTGCGTTTTGCGAGAATGTTCGCCATTCTTTGCCCAGTTCGGTTCGGAACTCTCTCAACGGCTTGACGTTTGCCGTCCATTTTCCGGCGTCGTCGTTGACGGGAGACTTAATCACCGCGTTTTTGACGGAATCGCTGCTCCTGACGGTGATTTTACCCTGCTCGATATAGAGCGAAATCCTGTCGCGAAGCGCTCGGGAAAAGTTGGCGGCGGTGTCGTAATTGACTACAATCATCGCCGATAAAGGTCTGGTTACTTCGCCATTAAACTCAAAGGCTTTGTTTGTTACCACAACCGAATCAAATTTCTCTCCCGAAGCGCTGCGCACCACGAGATACACCTTAACCGGGGCATCGATACCTAATTGCCCCTTCAGCACGTATGCATTATCCGCAATTTTCTGTTCGCATCCTGCGAAAATCAGTGCCGTTGCACACACTGTCATAAATAAAAAAATCTTTTTCATCTTGTATTTTAATTTAAATATTGATAATCATTCTGTTAAACACATATTTTCCGACAATCTCCGCTGTGTCTCTCTTATCCTGCCGTCGCATATTTCCATATAATCAACATGTTGCACTTTATGCAAAACAGCGTCTTCGTTTTTTTCAATCCCCACATACCGTCTTCCTTCCAGCATTGCGGAAAGCAGAAAACTGCCGCTGCCGCAGGCATTGTCCAAAACAATATCTCCCCGATTTGTGAAGGTACGGATTAAATATCTGCCAAGTTCGACGGGTTTTTGTGTCGGATGATAAACCGGTCCTTCCGATTCCGCCGTTTTAAAGTATACAAAATCATCGCTTTGCTGCTGTTCTTCAAAGCAAACGACATCATTGGGATAACGTTCGCCGTCGCTTCTGACGCGACAGGGCTTGAAATCTCCGTAACTGTCGGTATACTGGTCTTTTCGAATCTTTTTATCGTATGCTTCCCCGTTTGTCATTTGAGGGTTGTAGGTCGGCTGCCGTTTGTAGAAAATACATATATCCTCGTGTTTGCGAAGCGGTTGTTTGCCGGCGTTCAGAAAATTCGTCGATTTGGATTTTATCCAGACAATTTTGTATCTGAACCATTTTTCGTTGCTCAGTATCAGTCTGGCAGTAAACAGACCCTGCGCAGTCAGGGCAATCACGCCGTTATCCTTGATAACCCGCCCGTATTCCTTCCACAGCTTCGGCAGGTCGATAACCGAATCCCATTTGTTTTGCGTTGTCCCATAAGGCAAATCGCAGAGAATCATATCAATTGATTTGTCGGGTATATCCGGCATGACCTCCAGACAATCGCCCTGAATGACTCGGTTGATGTATTTTCCGATATTTGCTTTATCCATACTCTGCAATATTCCGCTATAAATCTGACTGTAAAAATGTTATGCGAATCGTATCGCTTGATTTACACGCACAAAGGTACGGCATAAATTTCAATTTGAAATACCACAATGCCGGTATTTTTAATTTTTTTTGAAAAAAAATACCATGTTATACATAGTACTGAAAAAAATATATATCTTTGCATAAAATTTTAGTGTTTAATTTTTAATATAAATTATTATGAAACGTGTGATATCGGTACATTTAGCCGGCAGAATTTTTCAAATCGAAGAGGACGGATACGATGCCCTGAACGGTTTGTCGGCAAATCAGAGACCAAGAAATGAGGTCGAAAAACAGCTGGCAGATCATTTCGAGCGCAAACTGACCGGCAGCAAAATTGTCATTACCCTGACGGATGTACTCGAAGTGTGCAGCAGACTGGGTTTTTCGCTGTCCGACACCCGACCCGTCAAAAAACTGTACCGGCAGCCCGAAAACAGGATAATTGCCGGTGTATGTGCGGGTTTGGGCGACTATTTCGATATTGACCCTGTGGTTGTCCGAATTGTGTTTGTCGTCTCTTTTTTCTTCACCCTGACCATGGGTTTTTGGGTTTATATTGTCATGTGGATTGTTACTCCCAAATATGAAAGGCGTAAACTGTTATGAATATAGAGAATGCAAGGGCGCAAATGCGGAAGGGAACGCTGGAATACTGCATTCTTTCCGTGCTGTCCGACGGCGATGCTTATGCTTCCGACATTATTAACCGACTGAAAGAAGTGAAGATGATAATCGTCGAAGGCACTTTGTATCCTTTGCTGACACGGCAGAAAAATGCCGGATTACTGTCGTACCGGTGGGAAGAATCGACCCAGGGTCCGCCGCGAAAATACTATTCCATAACGGAGGAAGGCAAACGGTTTCTGAACGATATGGATATTTCGTGGAAAGAACTTGTCGATTCCGTAAATAAATTGCGTAACACGAATAAATAGCATAAAATGAAACGAGTAGAAACTATCAGCATCAACGGTATTGTGTTCAGTATCGATGATGACGCCTACAGCAGTCTGAACGATTATCTGGATTCGCTGTATAAATATTTTGAACACGAACAGGGCGGCAACGAGATTATTGCGGATATCGAAGCCCGTATTGCCGAACTGTTTGCCGAGCGCGCGGGAGGAGTGGCGCAGGTGATTACGAACGCGGATGTACTGAATGCAATCCGAACGCTCGGCACTCCGGAGGATATTGCGGATTCGGAAAGCGGCGGCGAAAACACTCACTTCCACGGCAACCGGAAGAAATCCGCCGGACGGCTGTACCGGAATCCCGACCGGCGTATTCTGGGGGGCGTGTGTGCAGGTGTTGCCGCATGGCTGGAAATAAACGTAATTCTTGTGCGTCTGCTGTTTTTCATCGCCTTCTGGTTTTACGGAATTTCGATTTTGGTATATATTGTGCTGTGGATAATCATTCCCGCGGCAAGAACCACAGCGCAAAAACTTGAAATGCAGGGGCAGCCGGTCAATATCGGCAATATCGAAAGAAGTATCAGGGAAAATATGTCTTCGCCCGATTCGAGACGGTCGCCCGATCGATTTGCCGGCGAAACCGACGGAACGACGAGTTATCCGCTGCAAATCATATGGAAAGTTATCCGTGTCATTGTCGGAATATTCCTGTGTCTTACCGGAACAGGCATAGGTTTGTCGTGTTTCGGTCTGTTTCTGTTCCACGATTTGACGTATGTTTTTACAAACGAAATGGAATGGAATATCTCTCCTTTCAACGTATTTTTGGCGCATGTCTTTTCTCCGGCATCACGCATGATGTTAACGGTTTGCACGATTCTGTTCATAGCAATGACCGTTGGCGCCTGTCTGTTCTGGGGAATCAAAATAATCGCGGGAACGAAAGTGAAACATGTGGCGCTGCATGTCGTTTTGTTGATAATCTGGATTTTAATCATTCCGGTAACAATGATGACGCCTGTCCGCGATGCCATAGGTTTCTTTCATTATAATCGGGTCAACAAATGGATGCATCTGAACACAGCCGATACAATATATCTGAACCTGAAGCCGTCGGCACCGGGAATACCGGAAATATCGGACAACCCGTTTGAAATATATCGCGACATGGCAAACAGCCGTTTTTACGGGAAACCGAGCGTGTATATCCGCAAAAGCGACGACAGAAGCGCAAAGCTGAAAATCGTGAAAAAGTGGCGGGGAAGATCCGGACATATGAATCTCCGGTATGCCGAAAATATTGATTATGACATGAATATTAAAGATTCGATGATAACTCTTGCCGCTTATTTCACGGTCGAACCTTTGCATGAATGGAAAAATCAGCAACTGGATATTTTCCTGTATGT